>DATDWK010000105.1:0-12804 GCA_035289685.1 Candidatus Dojkabacteria bacterium | reverse complement strand
ACTTTTATGTGTCACCAGAACGTTTCTGGAAAGAAGTCCAGATTATTCCCAAAGGCACAAAAATACCCAAGAAATATTTAGATTATAAACTCAAGGAATTTAAAAACAGCGTTGCAAAAGTGGCAGGTTAATTCTTATGGCACTTTATGGTTTAAAACGCTGAAAGGTCCTGCTCCAGTTGGTTTAGTTCCTGATCGAGCTGTTCCAGTTCGCTGTTATCCAGTTCAGTTTCAACATTTACCAAATCATTGTCTGTTTTGATTTCCTCAACTAAAGGTGTTGGGGTTGGAGTGGGTGCCGGTACTGATGAAGGCAACCCACCGTTTAAGATAACCAGCAGTGAAATCGTAAAGGCAATCAGCGCCAGTGCTCCGACAAGCATTTCTTTAGGCGTTAATTTTGGTTTTGTTTGTTCTTCCATAGTTTATATTTTTTAATCTCCGTTGTCAGGTGTTTCCGTTCCGCTTGGTACCGGTGTTTCCAGTTCAGTAGGCTCCGGTGTTCCGTTTTCTTCTTCTTCAGTATCTTCGGGTTTGGTTACTCCGGGTGTTCCTGCTGTTCCGCTTTGAGTTTTCCCTGTCAGTGAACGGATCCCCACAATCAGATCTTTAATGGCTGTGCGGTATACTTTTAAAGCTTCTTTAACCGCCAGCATATCTGTTTTAAATTGCTCCATCATACCTTTGGGATCATCACCCTCGCAGTCAAATTCTTCTGCATTAAGCTTGGCTTGAGCTAATGCGTCGTTTACGGCTGTTTTACTCTCATCAACCTGGGCAACCAAGGCATCATAATTGGCCAGGGTTTTTCCGCCGGGTTCCACTTTGGTCAGGTAATATTCTTTAACTCTTTCAGCAATGGCGTCAAATTTTTCCAGCATATTTTCCACAAAGGAATTCAGCCGGTCAATGCGCTGTTTAATGCTCTGTTCTCTCTTCTGGCATGCTTCAAGTTTTTTACCCTCAAGACGGATTGCTGCTTCTGCTTTTTTTGTTTGGGAAACTGCCGGTTTGGCTTTTCCGGTATTATCCGGTCTGCCTTGGGCAAAAACACTTGGTGTTAAAAGGAAAAAAATCAGGATAATGCTGAATGATAATAAAAAAAATTTCCGAGAAATTTTCATTATATTGAGTTTTTTCATTGTTTGTTCAGTCTATCAAAAAGATAGTTTTTAGTCAATTGTAATGACTGATTACCTTTTGTTGCCGGTAAACGTACCTGTTGATCTTACTCCTGAACCTTCATCGCATTCCAGGCCGGTAAAGTTGCCGCTGACAGTGGTTCCTGTAATATTAATGCTGCCGGTAAAGGTAACCAGACCCTCGCCGCCTACGCTCCAGGAAAGATTGGCTCCGTCAGAAGTACCGCTGACTTGATCTCCAATACCTATATCAGATGAGTAGCTTCCTGATATCACTCCGTTTTCTTCCAGCAGGGTTGCGGTCCAGGTGCCGACGTAACCGGCGCAGCCTTTAGGAGCGTTGATTGTGTAAGTTCCCTGCCAATTTCCGGTGACGTTGGGACCTGCAGTTGGCACAGGAGTTTCTGTTTGTACTACGCTAACTGTAGGTGTAGGTGTAGGTGTGGGTGCGGGAGTGCGTGTTAAAATAAAAATAGCTACCACTGCGCCACATACCAGACACATGACAATCAGAATTATTCCTACAATTAGTATAGTTCGGGAATTGGAAGGTGCAGATGCGGGTTTATTGTTTGTCATTTCTGTGCAAAGAAATTATTTCAGCTATTATTCTATAATTTATCCTTTTTACAGAATCGAGTCAAATGATTTTTAAATTTCGCAGCGTACTTCAGTTTCCGCATCACAAGTATCTCTGCCGTTGCCGCCGTCGTTGTAGTCCATGCCTTCTCCACCGTCAAGGATATCATTGCCGGAATTTCCAAATATTCTATCATTTCCCGCTTCACCATTAAGAGTATCATTGCCGTTACCGCCGAATAAAATATCGTTGCCCTCACCGCCGTCTACAGTTTCATCCCCGTTATTTCCGAAAATAATATCGTCACCATCACCGCCGTCAAGAAAATCATTGCCATTGTTGCCGAATATGAGATCATTTCCGCCTTCCCCGAAAAGAGTATCGTTGCCATTATTTCCGTTGACAATATCATTGCCTGCGCCTGTAAAGACAACGTCATCGCCGTTTTGGCCGTGGACTATATCATCCCCGTCACCTGCAATGATGCAGTCATTGCCGGATCCGGCATTAATAACATCATTACCCTCAAATCCGACAATTATATCATTATTTTTTGTACCTACCAGAGTGTCGTTATTCTGGGTACCGAAGATCGGCGGTCCTGCAAAGTCTTTGTCGTCACATTCATCAGGCAGTTCAAAGGCAATGCCGATAATGATGTCAAATTCCACACTAGCACTCTGGAATTCATTTCCGGCGCTTGCCATAAATGTTACTGTTATAGTAATGGTTCTAGTTTGGCCGTGATTCAGATTAAAAAGCTCAATGCCGTTTGCAGGAGTTGTTTCATTGAAAAAATCTACCATTGTCTTAAGTCCAGTTGGACTACCGCCTCCATATAAATCAGTTCCTGATGAAGAAATAACCAGGTCCAAAGCAGGTGTAAGATCAATAATACTAGATTCCGGTGTTTTTTCTGCCCGGATACCAACTGGACGGATTACTGAAGCGTTATTAGTAACAATAATGTTTCTAGTTTCTGCCGGATCTCCTGGCTTCAAATTTTCAACTTCAAAGATCGGATCACCTGGAGGCACTCCAAAATCTACAGTCAAATCACCGATAGCTTTTACTTGGGAAAGTCCCTGCTGCTGTCTGATTACGACAAAGGATATTGTCACAGCAGCTGCTAAAAAAATTGTAATTATTGCTTTAAATATTTTACTTTTCATAATTATTTTATTAAGGTACAGCAACACTATGTAGAGCTTCTATGGCGTCAAGGTCAAAACCCAGTAATGGGAAAGGATCTCCGGCGTCAACCAGATCAGTTATTCTAATACACTGGACTGATGATAGTTCTGTTCCAGATATTTCCAATTCAACATCACTGCTATTTGGAATATTGCCGGTATCAGAGAAATCCCCCAAAGAAATATATGACGCTGTTGTACAATCCGGACCCTGCGCTACTGCTATATTGGCAGTACCTGGGAAATCTTCATCTACGGTATATATACGGATATCAGCTCCTGTACTATCAACTGCTTTATTATTTACAAATTTGAAAACCATAACAGTATTGTTCGATATTTGGATAAAGTTAATTGTAGGCGGAACATCAGGAGCTCCAGTTACTAAAGCTTGCGCTACCGCCAGGTCACTGGAAAGATCATTTGCATTACAACAATGTCCGAATGTTCCCATACCATTGACACCAGTTGCACCGCTGACAAGTCCAATGCTAACCACCTGGTCAAGAAACACTTCACCAGGTTCCGGAGGTGTAAAAAATTCTGCCGCTGTAAAGGTATTGCCTGTGCTGGAAGCGGTATCGGAAAACAGAGCAAAAGTGCTGCTCAAGCTGAAAAGAGCTGTAAATATCATAACAAAAACATTCAACGCCAGCTTGAAATCAGGCTTGAAACCAGTATGTCTGACTTGCAGCAGAGCATGCCTTTTACGCAGTTCTTTAATGATGGCAAGAACTTCTGACAGGATAATATACAGTGAAGGTATGGCAATCAGCATTAAAAAGCCCGCAGGAGTTTTGGCGAAATTGACAAACTTCCATGCAACAGGGAGTGAAAACACAGCCCGGCCCAGTACCCTGCTTTCGGGAACTGCATTGCCGTCAGCGCTCTGGTTGGCATCACCCTTGGTTACGTAGGACACCTCTCCCCCGCTGTTATTCACAGACACCACCCTGTGGCTGACCAGCGTATTATTTGCCTGAAAAGTAATAATGTCTCCTGGGTTATAAAGTGCAGATCCCACGGCCTGAGCAGTAACTGTGCCGTCAAATGCGATACCTGCCACCTTTTTATTCTTTTCTTCCGGATTTTCCTGTGACTTTACCAGCATTACCGAGCCGGGTCTGACTGCAGGCTCCATGCTGCCGCTCTGCACAACCAGCAAGGTGTAGCCCAACCTGGGCAGCAGGAAAAAGGCGCTGATAATAAACAGTCCCAGCAGGATAATTAGTGCTTTTGGAAAATTTTTTAAAATTTTAAAAAATCTCATAATGCAGAAATAATTTTAACTGCTTTCCGTTAAATTTTTAATTAGTTTTCTATCTTATGCCCTGGGGTTCGGATCTAAAAACTCCCGAACCCCTTGCCCATTGACTTTTATTAAGGTTGCGTCGTTACTTGATGAGCTGTAAAGACAAGACTTACTGTTACTGAGTCTCCTTGATAAGCATTTCCTGCATCCGGATCCATAGTTGCCATTACACAAAGATAGTAATCTCTTGTTGAATCAGGTAAACCCGGCAACGAATCATAGTCAACATTTACCAAAGCTGTGAGAGTACTAAAACCTGATAGTTGTGTATAGTCAACAACTTGATCACCTTCTTCTACAGTTTCAACACAGTCGCTGGTTGTATCAGTAGCAACTGTAAGGTTCAAAACATCTGATAAATTACTCGATAAAACTAAATCATTGCCGTCGTTATCATTTGTAGCTGGTTGAGTTGCACCTAATAAAACCTCAGCAATTGGAAGACTTCCATCATTATGTAGCGATACAAATCCAGTCTGTGAATTTCCTGGTGACATATTTGAAAATTCTAATGATGCAGTTACATCATCGGAGAATTCTCCTGCAGTGTCTTTATCATCTAATTTAAGGTCCAATGTTCCTGCACTAAACACATTTCCACTGCTAGTTCCTTCATCGCTGAAATATGCCATCGTTCCTCCCACCAGCAGCGCTCCTGTTGCCGCAATCGTAACCAGCCTGGGTGCTATTGTTTTTAAGTTCATGTTTTTTATCCTCCTTTCCTTAGTTTTTTTAAAAAACCAGTCATGTAGACTGGTATTTAATGGCTGTATAAAATAAGTTGTGATTTAATAACTTCATTATTTTTAGTTATTTTCCGGGGCAGAGAAAAAAGGAATACTATATCAATTTATAACTTGTTTTTAGAATTGTCAACAGGTAGGCAAGAAAATACTTTAAAAAATTATCAAAATATACTATATTTAACTAACATTTTTTTTTAAAGCTTTTTATGTCAAATGGGTTTCAAGTGTCCATTACGAGAAAGACGTTTCCGCTTTAGAAAAGAAGGAGACGTTTTGGTAACCCAGGGAAGTTTAGAAACAGTGAGTGGGGGGTTTGAAACATGGAGGGATCTATACCTGACTGTTTGCGCAAGCTGTATTGCAAATTTCGATAATTCATGTCGGCCTGAAGTTGCGGACAAAGGTATCCGCATACCTCGGGAAAACAGAACTTTGCCCGATTCGTGTTATTATTGATAATAAATTTTATTAATAGATTTCCTTTTAATATTTTTATTATTTCAACTGGTTTCAGGTAGCTTTTATTGGAAAAAGGCATAACTTATAAAAAGCAGAAAGTATAAATAGTGGTTAAAGATTAATTAGGACCCGGGATTAGGTCTTGCAATAGGAAGTAATGAACTAAGAAGAGGGAGTAAAGCTTCAGAAAGAGATATTTCTTTACCGTCTCTGACAGCAGTACCTTGTTCGAGGTTAAATGCCGTAACCCCGGGAAGCATTGTTATTTCACGATCACCTCTAACTGCCACAGAATCAGGATTACCGGGAATTATTTCAAAACCTGTTGGCATTATAATTTATTTAATATGCGGTATAATTATTATACTATATAAATATAATAAAATTTATATTACTATTCAATAAAGCATTTATTAAAAAATTTTAAAAATAGTTGGAATATACTATATTTAATTATAGATTTTTTTTATACATGGAATTTATATGTCCTTTGTTAAATAAAGGTGGATATTTTGTAAGTAGGGGTGGTGATATACTGATAAAAGGCAATCTTAATTTAATCTTGGATATTCCAGGTAGTACCTGGAGAAATGTCTTTGATCAGATTTGTTTTCCCTGTGATGCCTATAGCGGAAGTCATTGTATTCCAAGGCCGGTAAAGGGAGGCGGGCGAACATACTCAAATGGTCTTATTATTTTTGAAAATAATACTGAATTACCTAATTCTGCTTACGGATTATAATTAATTATATTAAAAATATGGCAATAGCAATTGATTTCATTGAAGATTTTAAATGCCCGTTAGTCGCTGTTCATGGTGCGAGATTTGCATTGAAAGAAAACAGTAGCCTTGTTTTACAAGGCACTCCGAATGAAACATTACCAGGAGCAACCACATGGGAAGAAGTATTCCGTAGCGTCTGTATTGGATGCGCCGCAAATATAGTATCTTGTACTCCTGAACCCGTATATGGCAGTAGAGAAAATTGGGACAGAGGTTTTAATATTCCATTAAGAAATAGAAGTTTAGAATTATCAGCGTATATATAATTTATAAGAAATTTTTTAATATTCTTATATTAACCACTATGATGGGTATGGTCGATTTTAAATGCCATTTATTGAAACATCATGCAACATTGCGAAGAATTGCCCGGAATAATTTACTTATTGAAGGCAACCCAGATGAAATTCTCGACGCAGAATTAGGTCCGGAACCCAAACATACATGGAATGAAGTACTATTGAAGATTTGCGAAAGATGTCCGGCGTTTAATCATGGCTGTTTGCCTATCGGTATTGCTGGCGGTGGACCTGATTTAAGTCATGGTTTTTATATTCCTATTGAAAACAGGAGCTTGCCAGATTCAGCTTACGATATATGAGAAGTATAATTTACTAAAAATATATTATAAATCAGTTAAGCTTACTTCCTGAAGGATTTGTTTGTCCGTTGTTATCCCAGGGTGTAAGTTTTAAAGTTATTGATCTGGCAACTATTCAAGCGATAGGTCAACCCGAAACTATAACCTGGGGAATTGGCAGAACCATGCAATCAGTTCTTTGGCTTAAATGCGGAATATGTGTTGCAAATATTCTAAAATTATGTTGTCCCGAGGTTACCAATTCTAAACATGAAGTTGCAGATATTATGTTTATCCGGCCTGGTAAAAGACTTCCTGATGGGGTATATAATATATAATTTAGAATCTGACTTGACGGAATAAATTTATAGTGAAAATTTACAATATTCAATAATAATTATATTTATTAATTCAAAAAACATGAGTCAATCAGCAACATTACCAGAGAATTTCCAATGTCTTTTACTTGACCATGGGGTAGGATTTAGGAAAACTGAAGGCGGCAGCCTGATTGCAATAGGTAATCCGGAAAATTTACGGGGAGAACATCTCTCTCCTGAATCAGGAAGAACCTGGAGAGGAGTTGTAAAATATGCTTGTATCCACTGCGCAGCAAAGAAACTCAGGTTATGTAAACCGGCAGCAGTTTGGGGAGATTGGGCTAACGGAATGTATATCCCTGTTGAAACCAAAGAATTACCTGACCAAGTTTACGGAGTTACCTAAAAATTTTCTTAAAAATACTAACAATATTTTTTTGCATTATCGTTTATATATATGCTAACATATTTAACTAGTTATTATAGATAGTTTGCGACTGCTCAAGCTCTCCAAAATTCCGGGATTTCTTTCAAAGAATCCGATCAGGGTTATGTTGATCTGCTTGCTTATCGGAGTACTTTTTGTCGTCTATAATATTATCTCCGCCAATGCCCAGCCAAAAGCTCTTATGATTGTTGAATACGGCGATGTTTATTATTCTTACGACAACCAGAATTATCTCAAGGTCGAGGTTAAGGAATTTGATATCAGGTCAGGGGTTTATGTCAAAACAGGCATAGGTAAAGCCCATATAGTCCTGCCCAATAACTCGGTGTTAACCGTTGATGAGGAAACCAATATACTGCTTAATTATAATCCGGGGTCAATTGATATTCTGCAGATCATCGGCAATACCTGGCACCGCGTTAAAAACCTTGGAGGCACAGGATATAATGTGAAAACTCCCAATGCCATTGCTGCGGTTCGCGGAACTGAATTCAGCATTCGGGTGAAAAAAGTAGACGATAAAATTGCAACACAAGTTGTTGTTACTGAAAACCAGGTGGATCTTTCCCTGGCTGAACCTCCACAGGTAGCCATGAGTGTAATGGAAGGCATGGTAGGTGAGGTGAAGGGAGAGAATGAATTCAAGGTCTCAAAAATTTCCAAGGAAATGAAAGAGTCTGACTGGTTCAAGAAAAATGAGGAATTGACCGAAACCCTAAAATCTACTGAAAGTGAGGATAAACAGAAAAACAGCGCTAATGTGATCAAGCTTAAAAGCGAGGAGTCTGAAAAGCAAAACAAATCAACAGGGGATCAACAAAATCTGACGGTGCCAACAGCTACTCCGACTCCTACTTTAGTACCAACAACAGTTCCTAATGCCAATGGCGGTGATTCAGGTAATAATTTTAATGAACAGCAGCCTACACCTGTTCCCACTCCATTGCCCGGTGAAGTATATGTAGATCAAGTTGTCAGCGTTAACGGTACTTTCGGGTATTGCTGCGGAGATTTAGTCAGTACACCCTCTGTTGCTGCGTCTCTTGTTACAGGTGCACCCGATTCTCCTCCGGCACTAAATTTTATCCAGATTTCTGATAATTCAACTATAATCTTAAAATTTGCCAATAATATGGTGGTTGACCGCAGCGGAGCAGATATCCGTGTATACGTCTATGATAACCTGTTTCCTGCATATGCAAATTTTTCTGTAGCCAGGGGTCCTGACTGTGCTTCGGCAAATTATGTAAACGTTGGAACATATGTGGACACAAGCAATGTGAGTATTGATATTTCGGGCAGCAGACTAGGAAGAGTGCAATGCCTTAAAATAACGGATCTGGTCGCTGAAGGTGATCCCTATCCCCAGCTGGGCTTCGACCTTGATGCTGTGGAAGCCCTGCACAGTGAGATTGTCCAGTAGCTTATACTTCATCCTCGCCGCCTGTAAAAGGTGCATAATAAAAATCAAGATATTCTTGAAGTAATATTCTTTCTGCCTTACTAAAGGCAGGGTCATTTGTATCTGGATCTATCAGCGACCAGATATTAAGTAAGGGGATATTTCTACTACGGGCAATCATTTCTAGGATTCTGGTCAGTGTTGTAATCAGGCTGACTCTAAAAGGCCGGGGTTCGCGGTTTAAATCAAATACTGTCGGATGAATTACTCTTTTAGTTGCTACCGGCCCTTTGTGCTTGGGATCGGAAATAAGCCAGGCAGCAGGTATACCTGATTCAGTCGTTAATTTTCGCCATGCAGGTATTTCTTTGATGCTGTCTACCAATATAACTACCGCATGGCATGCTGCTACTCTATGTGGTGTATAATCACCGGTTAATTTTCCGGGAACGTCAGCAATAATAATGCCTCCTCTTAACGTCCTAAACTCTGCAATTGAAGCTCTTTCTTCTTCGGGGCTGGGGTGCGGATTTTTTTTCCTGTCTTTCCATTTAATAATACCTGCAGCAGCTGGAAGAGAATTGGTAAAAATATCAAGGTCATGGACGGTTGGTAGTATTCCTAATTGAGATGGCCAGTAAGCTAAAAGTAGACTGTAAAGATCCCATGTAAATGTAGTTTTTCCCCGGTTGGATGGACCGATAATGCCTAATCTAAAAGGATTTTCCAAATCATCGAAAAAAGGTGCGATATTTAAACAGCGCAATGCCAGTCGTTTACCTGCAAGATCGTAAACTTTTTCCGAATCGTTTAATATTGCTAGACTTTCTTGAGCCATCCGGAAAACACGTTCCTGGTTGAGTGCATCTGGCTCTTCTGGGACTGGTGTATTCATTATATTGTTACATAACCCGGGCAGGAATTTAGTGAATTATATCACCCTCGTATTAAATTCCCACGGTTTTACTGATATATTTGATATAAATTATAATTTATTTACATGAAATTACTTTCTGTCCTGTTAACACCTTTTGCCTGGCTCTATGTTGTGTTATTCAAAATCCGTGAAAGACTTTTCGGATATAAGGCAGATTTCGGCTACCTTCCCAGTAAGATTCTTCCGGTTAGTTTGCCCGTGCATATGGATATGTTTTGGCTCAAGCGGGGTTTTTACGGCAGAAACCTGTGCATGGTGCCCAGAGGCCATCCGTTTTCGGAAAGATTTAAACAGGAAAGTCCGTTTTACCAGTCCTGGGTCGGGACTTATTACTTGAACAGCGTCCGCAATAATCTCAATATCAATACCAGGGAATTTACCCTGTCTTTGGCTAAAGCCGCAGTAGCAGACCAGGATGCCTGGTTAAAGATTTATGGTGTAGCAGGGGTTAAAACCAGGGTAGTAAAATCCTCGGTAAAATTTCTTGAAAAAGATGTGGTTTCTGGATTTAACCGGGAGATTTATTATGGTGAAATGGTTTCAGGAACTGATGATTTCCAAAGTTCGGCTGACTTTCAAGTTATCCATTTATTTTCCGCTTTGACGGGCAAAATCTACAGCAGGAAAAATATTAATTTGAAACTACTTTATAAAGACGAAAAACCTTCGCTAAGTCCATTGGTAAAATTATTCGGCTATATTTCCGTAATCAGGATCAACAACAATAAATTTATATTGAGTTATGTTTGCGGTGCGCAGGAGAATAAAAGTCAGATTAATGATAAGCTGTTCAAAACCATCCGCAGCATTAAGATTCAGAAATTTTAAGGATTTTTTTGTGAAATTTTAATATCCCTTCTCCATAATCACGCCTTCGGTGAATTTGCCGTCTACTTTATGTGCATATCCGATAAACTCAAGCAGAGTATTAAAAAGATCGTCGCGTTTTCTAAGATCGGTTTCTGAAATCCAGAAGTTTTCCTGTTCCGGAGTGTGGGTTATCAGGTGGCCTTTGGTGTTAGTGACTTGGAAAATAATGAAGATATTGTCCTGGTTGTAATGTGATTTGTTTTCCGGGCCGTGCGCCAGCTTGTGGTGGATATGTGCCTGGGTAAATTTTCCGGTCAGGCCGGTCTCTTCCAGTAATTCGCGTTCCGCTGCCTCCTGGAATCTTTCCCCGAATTTGACTTTACCGCTCACTCCACCCACTTTTCCGTAATAAGGCTGTTTTAAGCGTCTGGTCACCAGATATTCTCTTTTACCCGCAACTATACGGGTGATATAAAGTGCCACACTGACCTTGGGCTGGATTTCCTGCTGCATATTACTTTCATCCAGCTTGCTGACGTAATCTTTGCCGAATTTAGTAAGAACATACCCGTACCGGGATTTTTCCAACAGGTCGTTTTCCACCAGTTTCTTGAGGTGGTAATTGAAATGCTTTGATGTTAATCCCTTGATCTGCAGGTTGGAAAATTTGAGCTTGGGGTTATACATCATTTTTTCTAGAATAGTCAGCTGGTAGGGATGCAGGTTCATGGTAACAGTAATAAATTAGTTGAGTTTAACAGAAGAGCCGAAAAAAAATCCAGTGAAAAAATTTTGGGTATTTTTACTTTTACGGAGTTGGCATAGCTGTATTTTTAGCAGATGAAACGTGTTTTTTGAGTTCCTCTAATTCTTTATCAATATCATCAAATTCCAGATCCAGTTCTGATTCCAGATCCTGTAAATCATTGGTATTTTCCAGGCTGTCTGTATTATTTGAGTTCGAGGAATTGGATGCAGCATTTTTATTTGTACTAGCTCCTTCTGTTCCCGAAGCTGTAGAAGCAGCATTTTCACTACCAGAAACGCCAGGAGTATTCACTCCTGGCGTCGTAGAATTTAACTGGTCAACAATTAGAGCCACAGTAATTATGAAAACAAGCAAAATAACTAATAAAATTAATTTTTTTTTGATGTTAGTTGTAATTTGTTGCATCTTAATTACTGCTTAATCTAATTTAAGGTGTTGTTGTAGGAGTCTCTGTAGGAGTCTCTGTAGGAGTCTCTGTGGGAGTCTCTGTGGGAGTCTCTGTGGGAGTCTCTGTAGGAGTCTCTGTGGGAGTCTCCGTTGGTGTTTCCGTAGGAGATCCAGTTGGAGTCTCACTAGGTGTCGGTGTTGGCGTTTCAGTCGGTGATGGTGTTACCGTAGGCTGAAATTCCAGAATGGCACCAATTACTGCAACAACTAATTTCTTAACTGCTTTGCGCAGATCTTTTAAGGTATCTTTTACCATATCAAGATCCTCTTCCACCATGTCCAGAACGTCCTCAAAATCAGGGTCAAGACAGCTGAAGTCATCCCAGTCGGCCATGGTTTTATCCACAGCTGCCTGCAGGGCTACCTGTTTGTCCGCGATTTTTAACATGAGGCTGTCGAAATTCTCTACAACAACACCCATCGGTGAAAGTATATTATTGTGAAAATCACCGATAACTGTTGTAACCATCTCGACTTTCAGGAACATAGCCTCGACTTTTAAGCTAAGCCTGTCAAGCCTTTTCTGAATTTCCTGCTGTTCTTCCTCGCAGGAATCTTCATCATCATCATCATCGTCGTCATCATCATCTTCATGTTGTGTTACCATTGTTCCTCCTCTGGAGTCACCTTCGTTGCTGTCCTGGGCAAAGACCAGGGCTACAGGAGACATTACCAGAGTGAAGATAATAAGGGCCATGGGCAAAAGAAACCGGAGTCTATGGGCAGTACTCATAATATAAAATAAAAAATAAAATAATGGTTATATAATTACAACTGATCGAAAAATGAGAATTACACCAAAATTTTTTTGGAAGTATGTCCAAGTTGTTTGATCTGATTGACTCTAGGAGATATACACCGGGAAATTTTTTTAAA
>DATDWK010000104.1:0-23830 GCA_035289685.1 Candidatus Dojkabacteria bacterium | reverse complement strand
TGATGCCTATAAAGAGTTTATAAAGCTATACCTTGCCTACCAACCTGGTGGAATAGGTGAGTATGTAAATATCCATTGGGAAGAAATAGCTTAACTTTTCTTACCACTTTTTTATAGTATAATTCCCCTATGCACTCCACCAAAACCGAACAACTAACCATCCAAAACTATAACTCCTTTGCCGATCTTTACGCTGCCGGCATGACTCAAGATTTTTGGCTGCCTGAACTAAAAAAATTTACCCAGTATCTGCCTGCAGCTGTCCGGACAGAAATCCTGGAAATCGGCAGCGGTAGTGGCAGAGAAGCAGAATACTTTGCCAATAAAGGCTATCAATATCTGGGTAGCGATGTCTCAACAGCCTTACTCAAACTGGCACAAAAACGCAACCCGCAACTCGCATTTAAAAATCTGACTGTCTATGAACTTAAAACCTTGGGTAAAAAGCGCTTTGCCGGGTTCTGGGCAGCAGCCAGTCTGTTGCATCTACCTAAATACAGAATTGCCAGCGCTCTCAAAAACCTGCACTTTGTTACTAAAAATAATGGCATGGGCTTTATCTCCTTAATTAAAGGTTGCGGCCAAAACTCATACCGCTCCAGAAGAAATCCTGAGTTTATAAGATACTTCAGTTACTACCTGATACCCGGATTTAGTAAGTTATTGAAAAAACATGGTTTTGTAGTCCTAGAAACTAATGAAAAAGACATCGACGAACGTACTACATTCCTCAACTTTTATGTTAAAGTTAAGC
This sequence comes from Candidatus Dojkabacteria bacterium, assembly GCA_035289685.1. Classification (GTDB taxonomy): domain Bacteria; phylum Patescibacteriota; class Dojkabacteria; order B142; family OLB20; genus DATDWK01. The sequence goes on along the minus strand of DATDWK010000104.1, from coordinate 23,076 downwards.
CATTATAATCTAAATTAATGAAGCAATACTTAGCATGGCAATCAATAAATTTAACAGACTTTTCAGAAGTAAATATTTCTGATAAATACGAACAGGGATTTGTATTTGTACGTACACAAAAAGGCGCAATGCAGCAGACCAGATCACTTAGAGTAGATTTAAATAAATTTAATTTATCAAGCGAAAACCGTAGAATTTTAAAGAAACTTCCCGATTTAAAATTAGAAAAATTACCTTTACCTTTAGAAAAATCACAGTATTCCTGGGGCATCCATAAATTGGGCAAGGATTATTATGCAAATAAATTTGGAGATAAAATCTTTTCAGCAGGTAAAATCAGACAATTACTTACAGACAAGAATGACTCGAACTTTAACCTACTCTTAAAATTTTCTGAAAATGGCAATGTAATTGGGTATTGCATTGCATATTATAATAAGGAAATTCTTCATTATGCTTACCCTTTTTATGATTTTCAAAAATATGCCAATAATTACGGCATGGGCATGATGCTCAAAGCTATCCTCTGGGCAAAAGCATCAAGTAAAAAATATATTTACCTTGGCTCAGCCACAGAAGATTCAGATAAATATAAGTTGCAATTTTCAGGATTGTCTTGGTTTGATGGTACTTCGTGGTCAGATAATCTTGAGAAATTAAAAAATCTGCTGGAATCTCGAGAAAATTAAAGAAAAATTTAACTTCCCCTATTAGAATCTAGTTATTATTTTACTTATTATCAATATGTATATGTATTTACAGCAATTATTGCTTTTGGGCAGGGCAACTAAAGATGCCGAAATAATAGAAAGTAAGGAAGGAAAAAAGTATGCTCGATTTTCTGTGGCAGTAAATGAATATATGGGTAAGGATAAAGAGGCAAAAACCCAGTTTTACAATATTTTAATTTTTAACAAAACGCACGAAAAGGCAGAAGTTGTTAAAAAAGGTGATCTGGTAATGATTGAAGGCAGACCTGATGTTGACGCATATTTATCTAATGAAGGTGAGGCCAAAGCAAATTTAATAGTTTTTACGGAAAAATGGAAAGTGATCAAGTAATGTAGGAAAGGCTTTGTCCCGTGGCGGGCGGGTTTTGTAAAAGTAGCGGCGTTCGTATGCTGCCAAACTCAAAACCCGCCTTTTTTCAATTATTTACAATTGGAGGTTGTTTTTTTTCTAACAACGCCAATTCAGGTTCAACTACTATTTTTCCGTTATCTAAGGTCTGAATAATTTCTTTACCCCAAGAAATTTTATTCCAAATCCTCTCCTGAATAAAATAAAGAATAGAACTAAATAGATTGGTAGCAATCATAATTCCTACTGCTTCAGTAAAACTTTCAATTATGAAAATAGAAATGATAAAATCCGAAATCAACACAAGAATCCGGAAAGTAATCGATTTAATAAATGATCTAATTACTTTTTCTTTGGTTTTTAAAATAAAACCATTTTTCTCTTTAAGCCATTTTATTTTATTCCAGATTCTTTCGTGTAAATAAAAAATAACTGTACTTCCAAAATTAGTTAGTAAACTAATAGGAATTATTGCTGAAGCATTTTGTGTAATTACTGCAATAATTATTGCAGTTCTAAAAGCTATGGATTTTGTTAATGATCTTAAAGGTATTTCAGAAATAGTAACTTCACTTTTAGGAATGCGGTACATAGTAAAAAAAATATAAGGAAAAATTATATAATGGTGATTTAGCGATTACAAGGAAAAAATATATTTTTTATTTTTTTAATTCAGACATTTCTTTAAAAGCTTCCAGCAGAGTATTAACATGATCTGCGAATTCCACCCCCAATTCATTTAATCCGTATTGGATTTCCTTGCGGTCAATTTTTGCTGCAAAGGCTTTGTCCTTGAACTTCTTTTTTACTGACTTTGCTTCCATACCATCAAAACCTGTTGGCCGCATTAAAAAATATGCGTACATTAATCCGCACATTTCATCAACTGCAATCAGAGCTTTAGCAAGTTTGCTTTGCGGTTTGACGCGCGGTAATTCTATGCCATGAGCTGCCACAGCATGGATGAATTCCTCAGGGTATCCCCATTCTTGATACCACTGCAGACCTGTCTTGGGGTGTGCGGTAGGATGTTCGTAATAATCCAGATCATGAAGCAGTCCGGTAGTATACCAAAAATCCTTATCCTCTCCGAATTTCTCGGCATACTTTTCCAGACCTGCAGCAACCATTTGGGAATGCAGTAATTGATAAGCTTCTTTTACGTGCTCCTGTAAAAGCTTTAAGGCTTCAGTTCTGTTGGGAAAAGGCATTGTAAAAAAATTAAAAAATTAATTTAAGTTATTACTTTTACTCTGCGAACTTTGCCTCCGCAAAATCTGATAATAATTTCAACCGTTTCCTGTAAAGTTTTCTCAATTTGCTCACTGGAGATTTCGTAAACACCATCGATATTAATAACCAAGTTAACCGTTTCTTCAGTTACCTTGGTACGGTCCGCATCCCGGTAATTAAAATCAAGATTATAAGGACCTTTCCGGTCAAAATATGCTACTTCTCCCCGTTCAAGTTCTGTATCTTTTTTATCCAAGAGCAGTCTGATTTTCTCACCTCCTTGCGCAATATTTAAATCTGTGGGAAAGGCAACTTTGTCTAAATCAAAAGCGCCAATGCTGACGTGATTACGTATTACTATCAAGTTGTAGGCATCAACACATGTGTTTACCGTATATAAGCCCTTGCCTTGGATAATTCTGCGCAACAAGGCTTCAGGACTGGGTCTGCGCGAATGCCAGTCAACCCCCATGTCCTTGTACATTTTCCTGTAGCTTAAAATTTCCGGCATTTTGTTTAGGGATTCTAAATCCAGATCTTTAAATTCTGTCAGAGTTTTTACTTTTAGCTCTTCTAATTCAGGATGTTTTTTAGTAATTTTTACTCCATGAATTTCTGCATACCCTACTGCAATACTTGGCCATTTTGCTTTTACTGATTTATCTATTGTCAACTTGGCTTTTTTATCAATTTCCTTTCCTGGTACTTTTACAGTCGGATCTATATAATCACTAATTTCCTGATAGATCTTTTTGGTATTATTTTCCAGCTCAAACTTTAGTTGCGGGAATAAAGTTCCCTCTCTGGAAGATACGTCCTCTAAAAACCAGAATAATCTTTCGCTATGACCATAACCGCTGGTAGGCGGCATCCCGTATTCCAGCATTTCCACATAATCAATATCCATCATTTGGGCTTCTTCGTCTCCAGCTTCCCTTAATTTTTGCTGTTCCACAAAACGCTTTAATTGATCCTGGGGATCGTTTAATTCGGAATAACCGTTACCCAGTTCACTGCCGGAAATAATAACCTGGAATCTTTCAGTCAATTCAGGTTCTTCTGGTTTTGATTTTGCCAGAGGCGAAATAAATTTGGGTACATTTATTAAAAATGCCGGTCCGGAAATATTTTTTCTGATCAATTTCCACAAGTTGTCAATCATCCTGTTCCTATTGAGTACACCTGTCAATTCGAGATTCTGTTTTTTAATTACCTCCCTGATTTTGTCATCGCTGTCTTTAAAAACATCTATGGCAAATTTTTCTTTAATGATTACCGGATAGTCGATAAGCTGCCAATCTTTAGCCAAATCAAACTCATGGCCTCGCGTTGAAAATTTTGTTTTACCATAAACATTCTTGGCAATATACCTGAACATCTCTTTAACCAGTTCCATATTTTCTTTATAAGTTGCATATGCCCAGTACCATTCCACCTGGTAAAACTCCTGCAGGTGCTCATCACTCAAGCCTTCATTTCTGAAATTGGGACCAATTGTAAAGATCTTTTCAAATCCTCCTCCAATTAATCTTTTTTGATAAAGTTCCGTAGAAATTCTTAAATAAAAATTCTGGTCCAGATCATTGTGGTAAGTTTCAAAAGGCCTGGCGTCTGCTCCTCCGGTTATGTGCTCCAATACGGGAGTTTCAACTTCAGTAAAGCCGTGCTTAACCAGAAAATTTCTGTTGGCTTCAAAAAACTTTGACTTTCTTAAAAAGCGCTCCTTTTTTTCCGGATTGATAAGCAAATCCAAGTAGCGTCTGCGGAATTGCTGTTCTTTATCTGCAAGAGTATTTGGCAATGGCCTGATAGCCTTGGTTAAGATTCTGACTGTTTTGGCAAAAACGGAAATTTCCCCTGTTTTGGACTTATTAACTTCTCCATGTATCTCTACAATATCACCTAAATCCAGTAAAGATAAATCGGCAAATCCCAAAGTCTGGGTTTCTTTGCTGGTAGGAAGCAGCCAATCATCTCTCAATAAAATCTGAATACTGCCGGTTTGATCAAAAATATTTATAAAGACCAATTTACCATGCTTTCTAATGGCAGTTAGCCTCCCGGCCAGTGTTACGATTTTACCCTTAATTCTCTGATAATTATTTTTAACTTCAGCTACCTCAAGGTCGCGGTTGGCTTTGGCAGGATAGGGATCAATACCCATTTCCCTTAATTTGGCAACCTTTTCCAGCCGCTGTTGGCGCTGTCCTATTAAATCGTATTTCAATACAGAACTTTCCATAAAAAAAATCAATATTTAAGCAAAAATTTTTAATAATGCCTTATTATACAGAAAAAGCCAATTATTTAGTACTTTCAATGCGCAACCAAGTACTTACAAAATCTTTTTTCAAAATGCGCTGCTCATAAAAAATTTTCAGCCAGAGGAATAGACGTATCGGGTAAAGCAACAGCGACCAGATAAACTCTGCCAGATTTTTAGAATATCTGACGGGGAACCAGAAGTATTCCAGCTCCTTCCAAAAATTACGAACTTTTGTTTCAGGTTTGATAACTCCATATTTCCACAACTGCATATAACCGCCTACAGAGCGCAGTTTCTGCCTAAACCAGTCTTTAAGGTTGGTGGCATATTTAACTTGTACCGTAGCCCGCGGTTCGTATAATAATTTATATTCTTGGTTATGCAAATAATATGAAAGATAAGCATCCTCGCTTAAGCAATCTTCAGGAACCCGGTACTTGAGATTTTTTAAAATCATGATATAACCGCTCAATACAAAAAATCTGGGTTCTCTGCTAACAAAAGCCAAAGAATGACCTGCAGTGTTGCTTCCCATTGTTACCGTTCTTTTATGGTGCGCCGCATCTGCGAGCAAATTGGCGTAATACCCCATAATCTTGCTGCGGGAATTTGAAGCTACCGGCCTGCCTGTGACACCGCCCACACCTTTTTGTTTAATTGACGAAACCAGCAGACTTACGGCATTTTTGCCCAAGTAAACATCACCGTCGGTAAGTAAAATATACGGTGCCTTGGCCTGTTTAAAGGCTAAATTAAGGGCAAAAGGTTTGCCTTTTTGCGGGTCTTTGATGCTTTCCCATGATAAATTTTTCACCGGAAATTTTGCCAGAAAATTACGTGCGGCATTTTGAGTAAGTTCATCAGGTATCACAGTAATCAGCTGTATGCTGCCAGAGAATCCCGAATATTTAGGATCTAAAAGACATTGCAGGGCTTTGGCAATGGTTTTTTCCTCTTTCCAGGAAGTCAAAATAATAGTTAGCAGCATTTTTTCTAAAATTTAAAAATTCAATTATATTTTTAAAGAAATTTGCCTGTTTTTATTTTTCAAGATATTTCTTTTGATCTTTACAATTCTTTTCTTGCCTGAAGGAAATTTAAGATTCTTTTCCTGGCAAAGTCCGTGCAGTTTCCACATAAAAATCTTGGCTCTTGCTGCCTTTTTTGGATAATCCAGTGCAAACTCGCTCGCCTGTTCTAATAAAAATCTGGGTAGGTTCTTGGTAAGATTAATATATAAAGATTTGTGATGCAGATCCTCGAGTCTGGCGGCAAGCCTCAGGCCAAAATCCTGAAATTCTTGATGAATATATTTTTTTTGGTCTAAAATCCGCTCCAAAAAATTAGTTTTCAACAGGATTTCTTTTGCAGACTGGATTCCTTTTTTCATAAGGGTGAATTGTTAATTTAATTTATCAGATTTCTTTAACAAATTTTTCTATCATACCCCGGAAGCTGTGGCTTCCTAAAAAGATGACGATAATTCGCTGATAAGACTTGAATAATACCTGCAAATTTTTTAATAGCTCCTCGTCATCCAAGTAAACCTCTACTTTTAGGGCATCATTTTTAATTATTTCAGCCAGATTTTCAGGTGACATTAATTTTTCCAAGTGCCCACTTCCGACACCGGTAAATCTGGGAAAAATTACCAGATCGGCATTAGCAAATGCACCCCGATACAGACTACGAGCCCGCTTTACCCTGCTGCCTGAATTCGGTTCAAACACTGCTGCCAAATAATGTTTGGGAAATTCCTGTTTAAGAGTTTCCAGTGTCGCTTTTGCTTTAACAGGTGAACTGCCGAAATCGTCAATGACAACTTTTTCATTTTTCTGATAGCGGATTTCCATTCTTCTCTTAATGCCATGGAAATCCTGGATTGCTTCCTGGATTCGTTCTTTGACAATTCCAATTTCATATGTCAAAGCAGCTCCGGCCAATAGATTTTCCAGGTTGTATTCACCCAAAATCATTTTTTTAAAAGGAACTATTTCCAGCGGTTTGCCGTTGCTTTCTCTGATAAAGCTGGGCAGTGGTTGAGATTCTTTGAGCAGGTACCAATCGGGTTTTACTAAAGCCAGTTTTTTGTCCACAGCGTAATAACTCACCTGGCACTTAGCGTATTTGCATACTTCTACAACATTTTCATCTGTGGCATTGGCTACAATTAAACCCTGTTTGGGAACTCTTTGCACCAGTTTAACAAAACTTTCCAGATAGGCTGACTCAGTCGGATATAGATCAGGATGTTCCCATTTAACGGCGTTTATGACCAAATGTGTGGGATCGTAATAAAAAAACTTGGCTTGTTTATCTTTATAAGAATTTAGAAATTCATCACCTTCAATTACTGACCAGCGTGTTTCTGTATTTGCCGCTTGGATATTAAGCTTGAGATCCGGACTTATGCCTCCCAACATATAACTTACTGGTATTTTTGAGGTTTGCAGGATTTTAACAGTTAAAGCTGTGATGGTAGTTTTACCGTATGTTCCCGTAACCACAATGGATTTATCTTTTTTTACCACATATTGTTTTAAAATCTCGGGATAGGTTTTTAAAGGTAATTTTAATCTTTCAGCTGCAATCAGTTCGCTGTTTTTGGTGCTGACTGTTCCTCGGAAAACCACCAGGTCCGGATGCTTGCTGTATTCATCGGTTAATCTGGAAGATTTAAATCCGGGTAGAATTTTAATACCCTGTTCCTGTAAATAAGTACTCACAGGAGGAAAAAATCCCTTATCACTTCCAGTTACCCGCCAGCCCAACTTTTTAAACATTACCGCAATTCCGGAAGTTGCTACCCCGGAAACGCCAATTATATGAATCCATTTACTCATATTTATATTATTAAACGGCTTCTCCAGAGTATAACAAATTGCGGATATTTAGAAAATTATCAGCGGCTTTGTTGTTGAAACCGAAATCTTTCCGCATTACTTGACATCACAATAAGTAGTTATTATTCTATACCAGGAGTACAACACCTTGTGGTTTGAATTTTTATAAATACATGTATGTATTGTCCTTTTTGTCACAGTAAGGAAAGTAGGGTTGTTGATAAAAGGGATAATGCAGAAACCGGTGTCACCAGAAGAAGAAGGGAATGCCTGCGTTGCCATAAAAGATTTACCACCTATGAGAGAAGGGAAAGCATCAGCTTAAATGTCATCAAACGCAGCGGAAAAATAGAGGATTTTGACAGGGAAAAGATCAAACGAGGCATTATGAAGGCTGTTAAAAAGCGCCCGCTGACTGAAACACAGATTGATGAGCTGATTGACGATATTGAATTAAAATTACTAAACAGAAAAACCAGCGCCATCAGATCTGTTGATATAGGAAAAATGGTGCTAACCAGATTAAAGAAATTGGATACGATCGGCTATTTGTTATTTGCATCAGTTTATCAGGATTTTAACTCGATAGCAGATTTCGAAAAAGCAATTAAAGAATTAGCATCTATTTAAGCAATCTTTTAACTATTATGTCTAAGCTACTGCCGACATTAAGTGAAAATGCCCTGGTAATAGCAGAAAAACGCTATTTAAAAATTGACGATCAGGGTAAGCCAGTGGAAACCCCGGAACAGATGTTTACCAGAATTGCCAAATTTATTGCTACAGGGGAACTTGATAAATCTGACAAGAAAACAGGATATCAGCCGCCAAAAAAAAACCAGCTGGACAATTTAACAGATAAATTTTACGAGATACAGGCCAAACTGGAATTTCTTGCAGGTATGCCCTTGCTGGACCGCGGTAAAGAAGATCTGGTAGCTGCGTGCTATGTAATGCCCATTCATGACAGTATTGAATCTATCTACGGAACATTGGCAAATACCGTGGTACTGCATAGAAGAGGAGCAGGGATCGGCTACGATTTTTCCGAAATCCGCCCCGAAGGTACTTTAATCAAAAGTACTAAAAAACAGGCCAGTGGACCAATTTCATTTATGCGCCTTTATGACTTTTCTTCAGAGGTAATTATGAACCGTGGTGCAGTCAGGCATGCCGGACATATGGGTATCTTGCGAATTGATCATCCTGATATAGAAAAATTTATCACAGCAAAAGTAGATTATTCCCAGCTGACAAACTTTAATATTTCCATTGCAGTAACAGATGAGTTTGTTAAAGCATATCATAATCAGACCGATTATGAACTTAAATACCAAAATAAAGTTTACCGGAAAGTTAATGCCCGGGATATACTGCAAAAAATTTGTGAAAGTATTTACAAGAGCGGAGAACCCGGTTTTATTTTCATTGATGAAATTAATCGTTTTAATCCCACACCCAATGTCGGAGCCATGACCGCCACCAACCAGTGCGGCGAACAACCCCTGCTTCCTTATGAGGCATGTAATTTAGGTTCAATAGTTCTCAATAAATTTTTAAACTCTGATAAATTAAACAATCCCGAAATTTCAGCAGATAAAAAAATAAACTGGGAAAGATTATACTATGTAGTAGAAACTGCGGTGCAATTTCTTGACAATACCATCAGTATTTCCAACCATCTACTTCCCCAGATTAAAGAAATCGTGAAATTTGGCAACCGCAAAATAGGTTTGGGAGTGATGGGTTGGGCTGATTTGCTGGTTGAACTTAATATTCCTTATAACAGCGAAGCTGCACTGCAACTTGCCGAAAAAATAATGAAATTTATTAGAGATATCGGACATGAAATTTCTCAAAAATTGGGTAAAGATAAAGGTGATTTCGGCAATTTTAAAGGTTCTCGCTGGGATAAAAAAGGCTATAAAAATATGCGCAACGCCACGGTAACCACAATAGCCCCGAACGGAACTACCAGCCTGCTTGCCGATTGCAACGGCGGTATAGAACCTTTTTTTGCCATGGCATATGTGCGTAAAAATATGGAGACCATGGAAAATACTGAACTTATCTATGTCAATAAATACCTGGAAAAAAGACTGAAGGATGAATGGCTTTACGACCAGGACTTAATGAAGGAAATTGCTTCCCAAGGAACAGTTGCAGGTATTGCTAAAATTCCGGAAAGGATTAAAAATATATTTATCAGCACTTATGACATTCAAACTGAATGGCATTTAAAAACGCAGTCCGCTTTTCAAAAATATACGGATAATGCCGTTTCTAAAACAATAAATTTGAAAAGTACAGCTACAATAACTGATATTATTGCCAGCTTTAAACTGGCTACACAGTTAAAATTAAAAGGACTGACAATTTACCGGGATAAAAGTCGCGACAAACAAGTTTTAAATATTAAGTAAAAATTATGGAATTTAAATTGAGTGATTTAAAAATAGCCCAATCAACTTTTTTAGATAAAATTCTCAACGACCTGCATTTCGGTGTCAAAGTAAAAAGTCCTATTGCCCCGGATGACGCTGAAGATATTGTCATACGAGTCTGGACTGATAACCGTTTTTGGCAATTCAGTCTGACAGGAATTTCTGCCGATGTTAGGAATATCGTATTGCAAAGAATTGAAATACAGTCATTCGGTCAAAGCAAAAAATATATTAAACTGAACGGCGCTTATTTAAATCAGGAAATAAAACTGACAATAGATAAACTGGGTACCCAGTTTGCCCAATTGGCAACCGTAACCTTGGACGAAGCCAGAGAATTTATAGACGGTTATATGGGATCTTCAATAAACAGAACTTTGACAGAACAACTTTTTGCCGAATATGTAAAAAATCAAAATTTAAGCGATTGGATCATAAAATAAATTTTATACGTTTTTATTAACATTACCTTATAAAATCTTTTATTTTTATAATTTATGAGCCAAAAATCAAATACTAATTCATCTACTGTTGAGGTGTTGGAAGATATTATGGTTGCGGGTTTAATTATTAACGCAGAAAATAAATTTCTGTTAATCAAAGGTCAAGATGGAAAGCTTACTTTCCCTGTTTATCAGGTAAAAAAATTGCTGGGAAATACCTGGGAAATCCTGGAAAAAAATTTAACCGGCAGTCTTAAAAATAACCTTAAAATTACAATTAAATCCGGTATGATACCGTTTACAGACCAGGAATTTCTCGGCAATGACAGCTTTGAAAAAATAATAATGTTTTATGTCTGCAGATATCATAAAGGAGGAACCAAATTAAACTGGCAAAAATTCAGTGAATTTAAAAGGGATGAATTTGCACCGCTTGTTTATCAGGTTTTTGCCAAAGCCCATGATTTTATTGAAAAACTTTCTAAACTTGATTAAAAGTATATTAATTACCTATTTTTATAATGAAAGAATTAAAAACATTAAAAGAACAATTGACTGAACAAAAATTCTTCACATCTGAACCTGCAGACATCTATGAACCGAAATTTTCTCCAAATTCTTTGGAAATTATGCAAAAACGCCATTTGATGCGTGATATAAAGGGCAATGTTCTGGAGAATCCCAAACAGATGTTCTGGCGTGTAGCAAGTCATATGGCCTTTGAAGATGCAAAATACGTCAAAGGTGCTCATGCCAGAAAACAAAGAGCTCTAGAAAAATCTGCCAATGAATTTTATAATCTGATGGCCCAAAACCGTTTTTTACCGGGTTCCAGAGTTCTTTTTGAAGCGGGAAACCATATTGATGGTACCGGTCAGCTGTCATCCTGCTTTGTTTTACCTATCGAAGACAGTCTGGAATCAATCTTTCAAACCATGAAAGAAGCCGCTGTAGTGCAAAAAAATAACGGGGGTACTGGTTTTAATTTTTCCCATATCAGGCCTAAAGGGGATGTAGTAGGGGGAACACCAAATGTGGCAGCAGGTCCGGTGCATTTTATTAAAACTTTTTCACAGGCCTTTGACCAGATCCTCCAGGGGAAAAAACGCGGAGGAGGCAATATGGCAATTCTCAATATAGACCATCCGGATATTCTGGAATTTATAAATTTAAAAGGCAAGGACAACTCCATCCGTAATTTTAATATTTCCGTAGGAGTTACGGATAAATTTATGCAGGCAGCAAAAAAAGATCTAGAATATGATTTAATCAATCCCAGTACGGCTAAAACAGTTAAAAAGTTGCGTGCCCGCGAGGTCTTTGATTTAATCTGTGAGAAGGCTTGGGAGTGTGCGGATCCTGGTCTGTTTTATGCAGACACAGTACAGAATGCCAATCCCACTAAACCTTTAGGCGTAATAGAAGCCACAAACCCCTGCGGCGAGGAACCCCTCAGGGCATATGAATCCTGTAATCTAGGTTCAATTGTCCTACCTACCCATTTGACAAAAATTAACCAGAAATACCAGGTAGATTGGGATCTTCTTGCCAAAAGCGTGCATTCAGCGATTCACTTTTTGGAAAATATGATAGATTTGAGCAAATTCCCTTTGGAAAAAATCAATAGAGAAGTAAAACTTACCAGAAAACTGGGTCTGGGAATTGTGGGTTTCGGTAGCATGCTTTTTAAAATGCACATACCTTACAACTCGCAGGAAGCAATAATTTTGATGCATAAAATAACAGAATATGTGGAGTCAGAATCAATAAAAGAATCTCAAGATTTGGCAAAAGAAAGGGGTGTCTTTCCCGGATTTAAAGGATGTATCTGGGAGCAAAAAGGGCTTAAGGTAAGGAATGCCACCATGACATCGATTGCACCTACCGGTACATTAAGCCTGGTAGCCAATACCAGCAGCGGCATAGAGCCTATTTTTTCGCTTGTTTACAAGCGTAAAAGTTTTTACCAGGATGATGGCAAGGAAGATCGCAAGGTGCTTTTATATGTGGATGAAAATTTTGCAGGATATGCAAAAGAGCAGGGGTTTTATTCTGAAAAATTAATGGAGAAAATAGCAGAAAACGAAGGTTCTTTAAAAGGAATTGCTGAAATACCGGAAACTGCAAAAAAAATTTTTGTTACTACACACGATATAGATCCCTACTGGCACGTAGCCATGCAGGCTGCTGCTCAAAAAAACGTAGATGCAGCTGTTTCCAAAACCATAAATCTGCATTTTGAAGCCACAAAAGAAGATGTTAAGAAAGCATATATCCAGGCATGGGAAGAGAAATGTAAGGGTATCACCATTTACCGGGACGGCAGCAAACAATTCCAGGTGCTGGAAACCATCAGCAAAAGTGCTGATAAAGCAAAAGAGATAGTTATTACTAGCAGTAACCTTAAAAAAATTTCTGAAATAAGTGAGTATATCCAGACCTCAACACCTTTTAAAGTGAAATCAATAATCGATAAAAAATTTACAAATGAGGTATTTAAAGGAAATTTAACTGAAAACACTTTATTAGAACAAGCAGTAAAAAATGCCCGGGCAGGAGCTAAAGAAACAGGTTATTTAACAATTGCCGATGAAACTGGCTTTTTATACGGAAATCTGGGTATTTCAAAATCTCTTGCCGATATAAGTTACTTCGGTAAAAATGAAGATTACAGTGAAGTGCTTTTTAATAAACTAAGCAAATATCAATTGATTGATGGTAAACCGGGATTTCTCGCATCTGCCATGGCCATTTTTGATCCAGCTTCCAAAAAAACAGTAAAAACTATAGCCAAAATTCCCGGGAAATTTATTACCACCAATCAGGAGAAATATAACTTGATTTTTATCCATGACAGTATCCCGCAATTTTCATCAGCACCAAATAAAAGTATGTTTCAAAAGTATAACCATAGATTTCATGCATTGAAACAGGTTTTTAATGATCTTTTAGAAATTCCTGGATCACAAATTAAATTAAAATATGAACTAACGCCAAATGCTATCCAGGTATTGGAAAAACGGGCTTTACTCAAAGATATCAACGGAAACGTCATGGAAACACCTGCAGAATTATGGCAGCGTATTGCTAATCATATTGCCTCCTGCGAAAAAAAGGAAAAGCAGGACAAAGTAGCCAGGGATTTTTTTGAACTCATGAATAATAATGAATTTTTTTGCGGAGGTACAATTCTTTGGGCAGGAATGGGCATAGAAACAATTATGTCGAAATGTCTGGTGCTTCCTATTGAGGATTCCATTGACAGTATTTTCCAAACTTTAAATATGAATATCCAGTGTTTACGTAGGGGTGTAGGTACCGGATTTAATTTTTCAAATATCCGTTCAACTTTTGCCAAAGTAAAAACAACCAACGAACATGCTTCCGGCCCGGTTGAATATTTAAAAATGTATGACCGGGCGCAGGATACCATCCGAGGCCGCGGCGGCAGGGGATTGGGGTCAATGGCAATATTAAATGCGGACCATCCCAATATTCATGAATTTCTAGCTGTTAAAGATGACTTGGTTTCCATTTCCCATTACAACATTTCAGTGGGCGCCAGCGATAAATTTATTCAGGCAGTAAAAAATAATAAAGACTGGCAACTGATAGATCCGAAAGACAAAAAATCCTATGCTACTTTAAAAGCACGCGACCTTTTTGAAAATATAGCCAAACACGCCTGGAAAAGCGGTGATCCCGGTTTATTCTTTTTAGATAATGCGGAAAAAGGCAACACTACTCCGGAATTGGGTAAAATGAATGCCACTAATCCCTGCGGAGAACAGCCCTTGATTCCATTTGAAACGTGCAATATGGGGCATATTAATGTTTCCCAGTTTATAACCGGGTTTCCTTTTGCCACTGATCCTGAAATTAAAAATCTTTCTCTAAATAAAAAGTTAGAATTAATTGACTGGGACAGGATGGCAATGGTTACTGAATTGGGGGTGCGCTTTTTGGATAATATGATTGACGTTAATGTTTACCCGATAAAAGAAATAGATCTCATGACCAAAAAAACCAGAAATATCGGCGTTGGCATTATGGGATATGCAGATTTACTGATCAAGCTGGGAGTTACCTACGGAAGTGAGGAATCGTTAAAAATAGCCGAGGAACTAATGAAATTTATTCAGCTGAATGCCCATAAAGCCTCGCAAGATCTTGGCAGGGAAAAAGGCAATTTCCCGGCATTCACTTTATCAATCTGGTATCAAAATAAACTGAAATATATGCGTAATACCAGAGTTACTACTATAGCTCCAACTGGTACAATTTCCTTAATAGCAGATTGCAATCCGGGAATTGAGCCTTTATTCGCTCTGGGTTACCGTTTAAAAAACTCCATGGGTGGAACAGAACAGGAACATATCGACCAGAAATTTATAGATATAGCTAAAACAAGGGGATTTTACTCCGAAGAACTTATGCATAAAATTGCTGACGGAGTGCAACTTCAAGATATTGCAGCTGAATTCAAGTTTCCTGCTGATGTAGTAGAAGTTTTTAAAACAACACATGAAATTGATCCTGAAAAACACGTTAAAATTCAAGCAGCATTTCAAAAACATACAGATAGCGCGGTTTCCAAAACTATAAATCTACCAAACAAAGCCTCCTGGCAGGATATTGCACGAGTTTATATGCTCGCATACGATTCTGGATGCAAAGGCATTACTGTTTTCAGGGACGGTTCAAAAGATCCGGCCTTGCAAGTTGGAACAAAAAGCAAAGAGAGCAGTACCTTAACCATTGAACCATTGGTGCGGAATTCTTTGGAACCGCGCAAGCGCGAACTGGTAATTCGCGGTTTTACTTATGAAGTTAAAACTGAACAGGGTGACCTTTTTGTTACTATTAACGAAGACGATCAGGGAATTTTTGAAATCTTTCTCAACTTAGGTAAAAGCGGCAGTTTTACCCAGGGGTATACAGAAGCTCTGGGCAGACTGATTTCCATGGCACTGCGCTCCGGTATCAAAGCTGAACAAATAATAAAACAGCTGCAGGGCATACGGACTTCTGCCCCGACATTAAACCGCGGCATGATTGTTTATTCTGTTCCCGATGCCGTTGCCAAAATTATGAAAAAACATTTGGCTGAAAATGCTAAGCAAATTACCCTGCTTTCAGAAAGTGCTTTAATTAATGCCAGTAAACCCGAAATAAACATTAATATCACAGTTCCCAAGGTATCTCCGGCTCCTGCCAAGAATAGTTCAGAAATTGCCATGCAGGCTCCACTTTCCGGGAAAAAAACCGTCAGTTTGAAGTCCGCATCTGCAAAACAGTCCGAAGTGAAAACTAACGAATATACTAAACTAAATCTCCATGGCGATCTCTTGGAATGTCCTGACTGCGGAAGCGATTTAGAATATGCTGAAGGTTGCATTTTATGCCGTGCCTGCGGTTTTTCCAAATGCGGTTAAAGTAAAAAAGCCGGAATAAGAAAACCCTTGTCAATATGGTAAACTTAATGCAAACACCATGGGGAAAATTACTTCTGAAAGCACAGCTAGAAAACTTATTAAGCAAAATATTTCCATATTAATTACCGGGAGTTTTGATGTAGTCCATTTAGGTCATCTGCGGTTATTGCAAAAAGCAAAAACAGTTGTAAAAGGTAACGGTATTTTGATTATTGCCTTATTGGACGATCAAACCATTAGACTTCGCAAAGGCTCCAACAGGCCGATTTTTGATATAAATTACCGACTGGAATTTCTAAGTTATCTGAAACCTGTTGACTATGTATTTGCCTGGAAGAAACCTTGGCAGGAACTGCGTAATTTTGTCTTAAAAACCCATCCGTCTTATTTGGCAATAGTTGAAGGAGATCCGGGTTTTGCAAATAAAAAGGAATTAATTACCAAAGCCGGAGGCAAATTAGTAATAATTAAAAAACAGGGTAACTTTTCCACAACCAAAATTATCAATTTTCTAAAAATTCCCGAAAAATGAAAAGTTTTTCAGATATAGGTTTTGTTCTTAAAATATACGAATTGCCGGAAGCCAGTAAACTAATTTCTGTCTGGTGTAAACGCTTTGGAAAAAAAATGACAATTGCCAAAGGCGCCGGAAAAATTTTAAGCCGGAAAGGCGGTAGCCTTGATCTTTTAAACCTGGCAAAATTCAGTTTTCACCAAGGGAAAACTTACGCACTGATTACTGAAGTAGAGCTGCAAAATGACTATCATACCTTAAAAGAAGATTTAAAAAATATTTCCAATGTTTTTTATTTACTGGATATTCTTAACCACTTTTTACCCGAAGAAGAAACAACTTCAGCACTTTTTGATGAATTTTTAAATTTTCTGGAACTTTACTTAATTACCCAGCAAAATCATGAACTTTTAATAGCCGCGTTTGAATTAAAAATTTTAAGTTATTTTGGTTTTGAACCGTTTCTGGAGAAATGCCTGCACTGCCAGAAACCGCTGCAACCGGATACCCCCCGCATTGCTGCTACAGCCGGCCAAGCGGGATATCTTTGTTATAAACACTTTTCCCCAAAGGAATTTCAACAATTTCTGGTTAATGATACTATAATTAAACTGCAAAAGTATTTGAATACAGAACCGCTGACACAAATATTGAATTTCGCTTATGATGCAAAACTTTGGAGACGTTTACGCAATGTACATAAAACATGGATAGAGGGAATATTGGAACAACACCTTAAATCTAATGTATTCAAAGACCAAATAAAGTAATATAATTTGCTATGGCAACTGAAGACGAGATTAACATTACAATAAGCGGCTGGCCGGGAGGTGGCACAACAAGTCTGTCATTATTGTTGTCAATTTTATTGCAGTGGCAATATTTAAATATCGGGTGGGTTTTCAGAGACGTGGGCAAAAAATTGGGTTACAGCGAGGAAGGCACCACCAGACCGCAATTTGATGAATTTATCGAACCCATAATCGGGGCCACAATAGATAATTATTCCGACCATAAACTTTTAAATGAATCTCAAATTATTTTGGAATCAGACCTGGCTGCTTTCAGACTGGGTAAACATCCCAAAGTATTTTCCATTTTTTTAAAAACAGATCAAAAAGAACGTATTGCCAGGGTTACCAAAGAAGGCAGGCAGAATGCCGTCACTGTTTTAATAGAACGCGATAAAATTTTACAGGAAAAATACCAGCAAATTTGGGGAATCGACATCTTTGACGAACAATTGATTGAACGCAGATTTAACATGGTAATTGACAACACCAGCATCAGCCTGGAAACAGAATTGCAAAATGTATTGGATGCGATTAAAAATCACCCGCAACTTAAAGGTGAATATAACTGGGAAGTAATCCGGAACAATATTGATAAAGAAGTTGCTGATTTATTAAAAGAAGGTAAAGAACACTTACGGAGCAGACTTAAAAAAGCTGGCCTGCTGATTAATACCGAAGCTGTAATTCTGGAAATAACTAAACTCTTTCCTGAAGATGTCCTGCAGTTTCCGGAAAACATTCAAAGCATTTTCCTGGGACAGCATGGCTGATTTTTCAAAACCATTTGGATAAATTCGGCTCCTATGTTAAAATTATTTTAAGAGATCCCGAAAACAGGTGCAAACCGGGAAAAAATTTGGTATAAAAATAAAAATAATTCTAAGCAGCTTGTATATACAATACAAGAAATAGGGTGGGACCGCGGTAGTTAATGGAAAACCGTCCCTAATAAATCATTATTTGGTTTATTAAGGATGGTTTTTTTATTATTTAAAATAAACTATTATAATTATATTATGACTGACTCAAAAGTAACTTTGGAAAAAATTATGGCCCTAGCTAAAAGAAGAGGCTTCGTTTTCCCAAGTTCTGAAATCTACGGCGGTTTAGCCAATACCTGGGATTTCGGACATTACGGAACCTTGTTGAAAAATAATCTCCGGGATTTCTGGTGGCAGAGATTCGTTCTCCAGCGTGATGATATGGTGGGCATTGACGCCTCGATCATATTAAAACCCGAAGTCTGGAATGCTTCCGGACATGTGACCGGTTTTAACGAAGCGTTAATTGACTGTAAAAATTGTAAAAACAGGGTAAGAGCTGACCATTTAATCGAAGACAATCTGCCGAACCGCAAGGTTGAAGGACTGCCTTTTGAGGAATTAACCAAATTGATAAAAGAAAATTACTTGAAATGTCCCAGCTGCGGCAAATCCGACTGGACAAAAGTGCGCAAGTTTAATCAATTGGTTGAAATGAAATTGGGAGTACTGGAAGAGGGAAAAAACTTGGCTTATTTAAGAGGTGAAATCGCCCAGGGTATTTTTCTCAATTTTAAAAACGTACTTAACTCCATGAGGGTGAAATTGCCATTCGGCATTGCACAACAGGGAAAAGCATTTAGAAATGAAATAACCATGGGACAATTTGTGCACCGGACTTTTGAATTCGACCTGATGGAATTTGAATACTTTATCAGACCTGAAAAATGGCAAGAAGTTTTTAAAATGTGGCAAAAAGAAATGTGGTCTTTTGCCTTGGCTTTGGGAATAGATGAAAAAAAACTGCACTGGCGCAAACACGAGGAATTTGAGCGCTCGCATTATTCCAAAAAAACCATGGATATTGAATACCAGTATCCTTTTGGCTGGAAAGAGATGTTCGGAATTGCCTACCGCACAGATTTTGATTTGAGCAACCACAGCAAGGCATCAGGCAAGGACCTGTCATATACTGATCCGCTGACAAAGGAAAAATTTTTCCCGCACGTTGTCGAGCCCACATTCGGTTTATCAAGACTGGTAGGAGTTTTACTAACAGATGCTTACAGGGAAGAGGAGGTAAAAGGAGCAACCAGAATTCATTTGAAATTACCTCCCCAAATTGCACCGGTTAAAGCGGCAGTTTTTCCTTTACAAAAAGATGCAAAACTGGCTCAAGTTGCTAAAGAAATTTATAAGGATTTACATAAGAATCTGGTTGTAGAATTTGATGACTCCGGCAATATCGGAAAAATGTACCGCAGGCAGGATGAAATCGGAACACCTTATTGTGTCACAGTAGATTACGAATCACTCAACGATAAAAAGGTAACGGTTAGAGACCGCGACACTATGAAGCAGGAAAGGGTTGGAATTAACGAATTAACCGAATATTTAAAAAGTAAAATAACATGATTTCACTAAAATCCGGGAACTTCGACCAGGATATCTCTGATAATACTGAATCAAGGAAATGGGTGGTTGGATACTTTATTAAAAATAAATACTTACGTACCGAATAATTACAGGTAGCATGAATATTATATTCCCGGGAAACTAAGCAGATTTATCACCTGGAAAAACAAAGAGACTACCTTTTTTATGACGTAAAAGAAGAAACCCATACGGTTGAAGTTACATAAGATAACCTTTCTATCGTAATACGCTGGCCTTCAAAAAGAAATTCCTAAAAACCTGAGATTTTCTTTCATTATTTTTTATTTTTCTGATCCTTATTCTTGTCAACTACTTCGCCTTCAGCAGCTGTGTCGTCTTTTTTATCCTGTGTTTCCGGTTTATCACCTTGATCCTTCTGCTCTTGTTGCTTTGGGGATTCTTTTTCTGCTTCCTTGGCTGCTTTTTGATACATGGCAGCACCTTTTTCCTGGAGTTTGGTAGAAAGTTCCTTAGTCTTTGTTCTTACCTGTTCCACATCATAAGCATCTTTGCCGGTCAGTTCTTTTAATTCACCGGACAACTTTTTGAGCTCTTCTTTATCTTTATCTTCTAGCTTGTCCTTCATTTCCTCAATAAATTTTTCCACCTGGAATGTTAAGCTGTCAGCTTCTACTTTGACTTCTGCCTGCTCTTTGTTCTTTTTGTCCTCCTGCGCATGAACGGCTGCCTGTTTGACCAGTTCATCCACTTCTTTGTCATCGAGCTGGGTACTTGCAGTAATAGTAATTGATTGTTCTTTGCCTGTTGCCTTGTCTTTTGCAGAAACGTGCAATATACCATTGGCATCAATCTTATAACTAACCTCCACTTGGGGAATACCACGCGGTGCAGGCGGAATACCTTCCAGAAGAAACTTGCCTAAAGTCTTATTATCGCTGGCCATCTCCCTTTCACCCTGTAACACATGAATCTCCACGCTGGTCTGATTATCAGCGGCAGTGCTGAAAACCTGGGTTTTTTCCGTAGGAATGGTAGTATTGCGGTCAATTAAAGAAGTTCTGATGCCTCCCAAAGTTTCTATACCCAGTGTCAAGGGTGTCACATCGAGCAGAGTAATGTCGCTGACGTTGGTATCTCCTGCCAATACGGCACCCTGAATGGCAGCGCCGACTGCCACGACCTCATCGGGATTAACGCCCTGGTGGGGCTCTTTGTCGAAAAATTCCTTGACTTTCTTTAATACTAATGGCATGCGGGTCATACCGCCAACCAGTACCACATCTCCAATATCTTTGACGTCAACTTTGGCATCGGCAAAGGCCTTTTTCACAGGATCAAAGGTTTTCTCAACCAGGTCGCCAATCAGGCGCTCCAAATCAGCCCTGGTTAAAGTTTTCAGCAAATGTTTGGGACCTTTGGAATCTGCTGTGATATACGGCAGATTGATTTCCGTTTTTTCAGTTGAAGACAAAGTGATCTTGGCTTTTTCTGCAGCTTCTTTCAGCCTTTGCAGGGCTGCTTTATCATCGTGCAAATCTATCCCTGTCTGTGTTTTAAAATCTGCTGCCAAGTAATCAATAATTTTCTGGTCAAAATCATCACCCCCCAAATGGGTATCCCCGTTGGTGGATTTTACTTCAAAAACTCCGTCGCCAATTTCCAGAATAGAAATATCAAACGTGCCTCCGCCCAGGTCGTAAACAGCAATCAATTTTTCACCTTTTTTATCAAGTCCATATGCCAAAGCAGCGGCAGTCGGTTCGTTGATGATTCTCTTTACTTCCAGCCCGGCGATCTTTCCGGCATTTTTGGTAGCCTGCCTTTGCGAGTCGTCAAAATAGGCCGGCACAGTAATAACAGCATCTGTTACTTCTTCGCCGAGGAAAGCCTCGGCATCTGCCTTTAATTTTGCCAATACTTTTGCAGAAATTACCTCCGGTGCCACCCATTTGTCATTGTATTTGACTTCAACTCCACCCTTGGAACTTTTCCTGATGTAGAAGGGAAGGATCTTCTGATCACGCTGCACTTCTTCATCCCCCCATCTTCTTCCGATCAGCCGCTTGATAGAATAAAAAGTCTGTTCAGGATTGGTAACCATCTGATTTTTGGCAGTAATTCCCACAATAATTTCTTTATTGTCGGGATGGATTGCCACAACAGAAGGCGTAGTCCGCATACCTTCCTTATTGGCAATCACTTCAGGACTGCCTCCTGTAATATAAGCAACACACGAATTAGTTGTACCCAAGTCTATTCCAATAATTTTTCCCATTTAGATTAATTTACTAAATTTAAATATTTCATTATTTAAGCTTGATATTTTCCGATTATTACTTTGGCATTGCGTACCAACTGTCCGCTATTTTTATTGATGAACGCAGCCTGGTCAATATTAACTACCGTATTATTTTTCTGCTTTTCACCTTCTGGCAGAGTTACTACTCCGATGGCTTCCATCCAGGAAGGGTCAAAATTGTCGCCTTCTTTTAGTAGTTTTTCCTCAATTGAGAACTTCTTTAGCAAATTCTGCAATTTCCCCAAGATAATTTGCACTCCTTCATTTTCGCCTTTTTCTTTTACCTGATGCTTCAGGGCTCTGCGGCAATCATCCAGTGTTTCAATAACCTCGAGCAAAATTACATTGTTTGTTGCATCAAAAAGGTCCTGTCTTTCCAATAACATTCTTTTGCGGAAGTTCTGGTAGTCAGCAAGAGCCTGCAAACGGGCCTCAGATTCTTTTTGTAAAACAACCTTAAGATCCTGCAATTCTTTTTGCAGTTTTTCTAATTCTGATATCTGATCTGTTTTAACTTCTTTAATATGAACTTCCGGTTTTTTATCTGTTTTTTTACTCATCTAATTCACCCTCGTTCAATAACCAAGGTCCTTCTTTAATAATATTATGCAAAATGCGCATTTTTTTTAATGTCAATTTTTTTAATTCTTTAAGATTCTCTTTAACCTCGTTATTGACGCTTTCCTTTTCAAATTTCTCGTAGTCTTTTGCCAGATTTCCCTCGGAAACTAATGCAGCAGAATAATCCATTAAATTTGCCATTTAAGAAAATAACTAAAATAAAATATTACCAAACGCTGGTAACTTCGTTGATATTTTCACAAACAAACTCTATCAATGGGATGATTTTGGCAAAATCCATTCTCACCGGTCCAATTACTCCAATATATCCCGTAAGATTTCCGTGCAGTTTCACCACGCCATAAATAACGGCAGATGCTTTCAGATTGGAAATCTCGGTGTCTTCGCCAAATACCACCCGTACTTTGTGGTCTGTCCATTCTCCCTGCAAAAGATTTACCAGCAGTCTGTAATCTTCAACAACTCCGAGCAAATTTTGCAGCTCCTTTAAAGTATGATATTCGGGTAAATTGATCAGGCCGGACAATCCTGCATAATAAATGCGGCTGGTAACCAGCGCAAAAGCCAAATTTCTAGTGTATCTGGCAAGATTATTCAGAGCCTCGTAAATAAGTTCATCAGTGTTAAAGCGTCTTTGAAAAAGCTGTTCGCGTAAGCTACTCACCGTAGATATTTCCGGGTCTTCCAAGTCTTCAAGTATATCTTCCAGAAATACTTTAAAACCAAGGGTAGTGGGAATTCTTCCAGATGAAGAATGCGGTTTTG
>DATDWK010000103.1:0-7509 GCA_035289685.1 Candidatus Dojkabacteria bacterium | reverse complement strand
CCATGCGGTTAAAGTCCTGCGCAGAATCGCCGGAAAAACCGACCCTACAGTTGCAGATATCGGCACAATCAGAGGTGATTACGGTTTTGATACTCCCCAGTTCGCAATCAGGTCGGGCAGGATTGTTTTTATAACTTTAGTTCATATTTCAGACTCTTCTGATGAAGCAAAACGCGAAATTGCACACTGGTTTGGCGATAAATACAAGTACCTGGGAGATTATGAAAAGCTTGATTATACAGGCACTTTCGAGATAGTTTCTTAGGCAGAATTATTTGGTTAGATCAATTTATAATATCTATTCTATCTATTATTAATATACAAATGCAGACAGAAATAACTTTAATTATTGTAAAACATGACGGCGTAGCGCGCGGTTTGATGGGGCAGATTATCAGCCGTTTTGAAAAAGTAGGTTTGAAATTGATAGCACTGGAATTTATTCAAAGTACTGAAGATATGGGAAAAGCACATTATCCCGGCAGTAAAAAGTGGCTGGAAACAGCAGGGAATAGAACTCTTGACGATTACCAGCGCAATAACATAGACCCTAAAGAGGTATTTGGCACAGACAAAGCTAGCGAAATCGGCAGAGTTATAAAAAATTGGCTGGTGGAGTATCTGGCAGCCGGCCCGGTTCTGGCAATGGTCTGGGAAGGTCCGGGAGCAGTAGTGATCGGCAGAAAACTCTGCGGTGATACGATTCCTGCAAAAGCTCTGCCCGGAACAATCAGGGGCGATTTTGCTATTGACAACGTTGATCTGGCAAACAAACAAGGCCGGCCGATTTATAACGTGGTGCATGCTTCGGGTGAAGTTGCCGAAGCCGAATCAGAAATTGAGCTCTGGTTTGATAAAAATGAAATATTTGATTACAAAACTTATACCAATAAATTTTCTGGTACGCTTGGCAAATTGGGCAAGGTATAACATTTACCAGTTCCTTATTAAATCCAGCATGGTTTTAGCCTGCTTATACCAGCTTCTTGTCTGCCATGACCTGTCACCCTGTTTTCTTAAAAGATAGGTTTTGAAATAGTATGCGGCATATGCTGCTTCTGTTAGCATGAGCAGAGAAGCGCTCTCGGATTTTTTCAGATTATGGATTTTGGTATAAGATTTTACTACTGTATTCCAAATATTTTTGCGATTTCTCCATTGTTTTTTAGTCAAACAGAACCAGGCTAAAAAAGTCGACAATTCATAAACTTTCAAATCATTCCGCGCACAACCGTAATCTATAATACAAAACTTTCCAGCAGCATTTTTTAAGACGTGCAATCGTTGCATATCTCCATGGATAAGGTTTTTGGAAAAATTTCCGGTTTTAAGCATTTTCAATTTGTTAATTGTGGGTGTTAAGTAATTTATTGTTTCCTGATCTAATCTACCTTTATTTAAATTATATTCTTTGAGCAAGTTGGCATTACCCCAGCTGTCATAACTTTCTTCAACACCAAATTTTATAGTATTGAGTTTGGCTATTTCCTTTGTGATATCTCGAATTTCTATTAAAGTTGGCTGCTTGTCCTGGAAATTTCTTCCTTGAAAATATTTGGTAATTATAAAATAAGTATTGGCAATTTTACCCAAAGGTGATTTCCTGCCTTTTATTAATGCCATTGTCTGGACGCCAGTTTCTTTCGCTTCCTTAAGAATGCGTACATAATCTTTGATATTTTGTTTGCTTCTTTCATTGGAAAAAATTTTTAAAACATACTTGCCCTTAAAAGTATAGATGAGGAAATTCGCATCCTCATAACCTTCGGGAATCGCCTGATATTTATAGATATTGCCCAGAGAAGGGTACTGGATGTTGACGTATGCCAGAAAGTCAGCAAAGCTAAGTTTAAGAGGAGTCCTCTTTAATAAAAATTTTGTTTGTTTGTCCAGAATTTCTATCATATACTTTTTATACATTTACTCAAAACACCATTATTTTAAGGCAAAATCGAGATTTTAAACAATTTGTTGTCCGAAAATTGGACAAATTACCCAAGTCATTTTAAAATTATAAATACATATATCTTAAAAATATGCAGAATCAAGTAATCATTAATTTTTTAGATTCATTAGGGCTGGAGGCTGAAGAAGTAATTGTTTACTTGAAAATTCTGGAGTTGAATTTAACCACTCCTTTAAAAGTTTCAAAATTGACTGGAGTTAACAGGACTAAGGTTTACAGGATCATTGAAAAACTTGCCAGGATGGGGATTTTAGAGATTGTAATTGAAGAAAGAGGTACGATGGTAAGACCGGCAAATCTCAATCAATTGGAGTCTTTAATCAGAGATAAAGAAATCCAGGTTAACTTTTTAAAACAGTCATTCCCCGCTGTTGCCAATATTTTTAACAGCATGTATGCTTCTGCCCAGCCGGAAACAAAAGTAATTTTTTACCGTGGCAGCGAAGGAATCAAACAAATGGTCTGGAATGTAGTTACCGGTACTAAAAAAGAAGCAGTCGGCTACACTTATCGTAGGCTGGAAGAGATTACCGGCGCCAAGTTCGGCAGTAAATGGCGCGAAGAATGGCTGGCAAGAAAATTGGTTTTAAGGGATATTTATTCAGATGAGTACTTGTCCAGTATATCTAAGCTGCTCAAGGATCAGCCTGCCTTGAAATATTCGTTAAAGAACTTCCCATCCCGCTACATCTCAGCAAAGATCTTAGATATTAACTATCAGAGCGATATTTACGGTGATGTAGTGAATTTTTACAGCTGGTATCAGGGTGAGATTTTCGGAATTGAAATTTACAATAAAAAGATTGCTGGTTTCCAAAGAAAGATGTTTGAAATAATCTGGAAAATGGCAGAGGAGGAAAAATAGCTTAACAAAAAAATCGATACCGCTAAATAATATTTAATAAAATTACCCCTTTTTTTTCAAATTACTAATTTTCTGTCTAAATCACTGTAAGGATAATAACCTTTATCTTGTAATTTTTCTAATAGTTTTTGTGTACCATTTTTCATCGCATATGCCATCTCTGAAGGAAAAACTTCAATACAAAGTAATAGTATATGTGATTTATCAAAGATTTTATAAAGCGGATTTTTATCAGGGAATAAATCAAAAATAAGATATGTAGATTTCATTTCTTCTAATGGGATTTCGCAAGTATCTTTAGGATTTATTATTGTTTCCTTAGAATAATTGGCTAAAACAGTGAATATTTTTCTTATTCTTAATTCTATTTTACTAAATTCACTATCGGTTTTATTTAATATATCTCTGGTAACTTTATATTTTGTAAAAGCAATTAGTTCAAATGTCCCGTATTTGTTGGGTCTTGGTCCTGTTCCGTCCGGATCAATTAGTTCCATTGTTACTAAAGCCGTACCTTTTAAGGTTTCCGTGAAAAAATAAATATCAACAGGTCCACCTAAAGCATAGGGGATTACTGCGTGATGAACTAATTCGTACATTGGACCCAGAATTATTTCTAAAGCTTTTTTCTTTTCCTGATAATGGCGATTATATTCGTTATCTGAAAATTTTACTCTTAGTTTTTGGGGAATTAATTTAGAAAATAAGTTAAGAATTCCCATTATTTTAGTTTCAAAGAATTATTATAAATGCACCAGGGGGGGATCGAACCTCCGACCTAGGCGTTAGGAATGCCTCGCTCTATCCAACTGAGCTACTGGTGCAATCGTGATCATGCCCGCTACATTATAAAATAAGTAGTGGCGGGATATCCAACTGAGCTACAGGCGCATTTTTTTTTATTAAAACCGGCTCCATGTAAATCCTTTACAAATTAGGTAATTACTATGGAGCTTGCGATATCCCGATGAACTGTCAGTGAAATCGGGACAGGCGTGTATTTTAAGGATAATATCTCGACAATTCAAAGTACAGACAATTATAGCAAATATCCCCCGCCCAAAAAGTCTTATTTTATTGAAAAATCCAGTAAATTTAGAGTTTATTTCTGGGGTTTAAGCAGGTCAATCTTATAAATGTTCGCGCGTGATTGACTGCCGGCAGCTGTTCCGTCTACAGGTACGGTCGGAGAAATAATCTCATCCTGAAGCAGGACAAACATGCTGGTGCTCTGCGCATCGAAATTAAAATAAGGCAGAATGCCACTGCTGACGAGCAGACTAATTTTATTGCTGCCGTCCCTGTCCAGTACAAAAATTGTTGAACTGCTCTGCTGGTAGTAAAGAAAATGAGTTGAAGTGGGCGTGAAAAAGACTTTGTCATCAGAATTTTCCTGCGGAGCTAGAGTTATTCCTACCGGATTGACCTTTACGTCAACAGAATTTAATGCCACCAGTTCAGTTACAGTATATGCAGTCAAGACAAAATTATCGTCGATAAATAAGGCGCTGCGGCCGTCATCGGCAAATTCGAAAAGGACTCCCAGTCCGGTGATATCTTTTAATAAACTTTTTTCCACATCCAGATATTTGTATCCCGAGGGCGTACCCAGAATTAGAAACCTGTCCGCTACCTCTGCCAAATGCAGGCTAGTTATTTTTTCGGGCAGGGTGATATTTACAACAGTCAATGGCGTTGCAGCCTGGTTTTTATAGATCATGATCCCTGGTGTTTTTTCATCAAAATAAACTACCTGGTTATTATTAACAGAGTAAACAGCCGGTGCCTCGGGTGAGTATTTAATTAGAACCTTGAGGTTATTGGTCAGGTTATATTCGAAAAGCAGGGGACCGTTTTGGATGATTAGTGAATTGGAGGCATTAAACCAGGAAACATTTTCAATATTAAAGCCCAACTGGGATTCCAATGATACAGGTAATTCATTGCCTCCATTGACGTCGAGGACATAATGTTTATTGTTTGCGACATCAAAGAAGATTATTTTACTGTTATCCGGACTTATTAATATATTGTAAAAACCCTTGATAATTGCATCAGAGAACTCGTTCAAAATATTGCTGATTTTGCTCGGCTGGCTTTGATTATTACCCAAAAAAATTTCGCTGGGGTTGAGTTTTAAGCGCCAGATACCTTTTTCATTGCCGAATTCGCTGTCTTTAACTACATAATAAACATATTCACCGTTGCCGGAAAAAAAAGCCTTATCTACGTTGGTTTTGGTAATCTGGGTAGTAGCCAGTTTGACAGGGTAGAGCTTGGCATAAACATCTGTAACAATGCCGGTATTCACTTTAAGGTCTTTCTCCCAAGTTGCATATCCCAGCACTTCAATGCGCAGTTTATAGGTGCCGCTGACCAGGCTTTTAATCTGATTGTCAGGATGGGCGATTTTTTCTCCGTTGAGATACGTATCATAAACAAGATTTTGCGGATCGGTAATAATGCGGATAATACCAGAGTTGAAAACCACGCCTTCATTGGTGATCAAACCGCCGCGTGTTATAATAATGGCAATAACAGCGATCCCTGCGAAAAAAGCGAATACCAGAAATATTAAAAAAGCTCTGAGAAATTTTTGCTTTTTCATAAATGTTATTATAGATAGTCTATAATTATAATTGATTTAGAGTGCTGTTAAAAGTACAGTTTAAAATTTTGTCCGATAACTTAAATACCAAAGCAAATTATGCCGGGTCGAAAAGTAGCCATTGATTTAGGAACAGCCAATTCCATTCTGGCAATTCAAGGTAAAGGCATTGTAGTTCGGGAACCTACAGTTGTGACAATTTCTTTGCCGGATAAGAGAATCCTGGCAATCGGCGGCGAAGCTAAAGAAATGCTGGGCAAGGTTCCAGGGGATATAGTAGCCAGGCGTCCTATCAGGCAGGGTGTTATTGCCAGCTATCAGCTCACCGAGGCTTTTATCCGCAGTTTAATCAATAAGGCTTTAGGTAAAATCAGGTTTTTTAAGCCGGATGTCATGATCAGCGTCCCGGCAGGGATCACATCGGTCGAGGAGCGCGCGGTTATTGAGGCCGCCGCCCAGAGCGGGGCCGGTAAAATTTACCTGATTCCGGAGCCGATTGCCGCAGCCATTGGGGCTAAACTCCCCATCAGCACTTCTGCGGGTAATATGATCGTAAATATGGGCGGCGGCACATCTGAAATCGCCGTAATTTCCATGAACGGAATCGTTTGTTTTGAGTCCAGACGTGTTGCCGGAGACAGTTTAAACGAAGCCATAGTCAACTATTTGCGCAAGCGCTACAATCTTTTTATCGGTGAGCAGATGGCGGAAAAAATCAAAATGCAGATAGGCAGCGCAGTTTTAATGGATAATCCTTTGCAGATGGATATCCGGGGTAGGGATGTTGCTTCGGGTATGCCCATCTCCATAGAGATCAACTCCAACGACATTGTGGAGCCTCTCAAGGCCGTTTTGAACCAAATAATCACTTCCATTAAAAATGTTCTGGAAAATACACCACCGGAGCTGGCATCTGATATAATTGATAGGGGAATGGTTTTGAGCGGAGGCACAGCATTGTTACGAAATATCGACGAACTTTTTACCAAAGCCACCGGAGTGCCCGCGCATGTAGTGGAGGAGCCTTTGGATACGGTAATTTATGGGATCCTGGAAGCGCTCGAACACTTAGATGTTATAAAAAGGAGTTTAAAATAATTTGCTAATTTTTTTGGACGAAAATTATGAAAAAAATTTTACTAATCTTTAATGATATAAATCCTAAATTAATTAACAATTTAAGAAAACTTTCTAAAAATAGCATTTATTGGACTAGTTTTAAACATTTAGAATTTGCAATTATTGATAACGAACCAATAGTGTTTGACACGAGAAATAAAGTAGAACTAAAAAATTTTGATCTAATTTATTTACGAGTATGGCGACTGGAGTCTTTAGATGAAAGACTATGCACAGCAATATATTTAGCTTATCATCACATAAAATTTATTGTTACAGAAGTATTAGAATCTATCTGTACAAGCAAGATTACAGAATATTTTAAACTGGTTGTAAATGGGTTATCGGTTCCCGATAGCTTATTTGTTTCTACAAATAATCGATATCCAACTTTGATTAAAAAATATAATTTTACTTTCCCATTGATTTTGAAAGGTATTGCAGCTAGCAGAGGTAAATTTAATTTCCTGATAAAGAGCAGCAAAGAGTTATTAAAGCATTTAAAGGAGCAAAGTGAAGTAAAATTCGTTGTTCAAAGTTATATAAAAAATGATCATGATTATAGAATTTTAGTTTTGGGAAAGAATCCAGGATATATTTATAAAAGAACTAGAAAGAATAAAAATGATCATAGAAATCATGCTTATTTAGGTGCTGTTGAGGAGGAAGTAGTTATAAAACACCAGCAAATAGTAAAAGATATAGTCAAATCAGCAAAAGTTTTAAAAAGGGAAATTGCTGGAGTAGATTTTATTTATGACGAAACTACAGGTAAATATTTTATTTTAGAAGTTAACTCAAATCCAGGATTTACTTTTGAAACTACTTCTATTAAAGAATTTCCTGCTTTTGTGCAATATATTGATCAGCTAATTGAAGATAAGAGTATTTCTGATTGAATTTTTCGGAAATTATTTAGTCAAAATATAATTTGTAAACTTTTATTTCTTT
>DATDWK010000102.1:0-3448 GCA_035289685.1 Candidatus Dojkabacteria bacterium | reverse complement strand
AACCCAGAACTTTGAAATTAAAAATTAACGGTAAAAAAGGCAAGGTTTTGGTGATTAAAGCGGCAGATTTCGAAGTGCCCAGTGATGTAGAAATTGTCAATCAGGATCTGGAAATTGCCACTCTTACCAAAGACGTTAAGCTGGAGATAGACATGACAGTTGAGGCTGGATCGGGCTATACATATGCCAATGAGAGCAAACGCCAGGAAATAGGAGTAATTCCAGTAGATTCGATTTTCAGTCCGGTAAAAAGAGTTAAGGTAGAAGTGGTTAAAGCCAGAGTAGGCCAGATCACCAATCTTGACCAAATTAATTTGGAAGTTTATACCAATGGAGCAATTTCTCCAACTGAAGCTTTGTTAAACGCTGCTGAAATGTATGACAGGTTAAGTAATAGACTTGTAGAGCTTTTGGGTGGGGATCCGGAGTCCTTAAAAGCTGAAAAAGCGCTAGAAGTAAAAGAAGAGGAAGTTAAGGAAGACAAAATACTTATCAGCGACTTAAATTTGTCCACCAGACTTACCAATTCTCTCTTAAATTCTGGAATTACTGATTTGCGGGATTTAGTCAAAAAAAACAAAGAAGAAGTCAGCAATTTCAGGGGTATGGGTAAAAAATCCATGACTGAATTAGAAGAAATCATGGAAAATCATGGACTTTCATTTTCTTAAAAATGTATTTGTATTTTGCAGATTGAGTTATGAATAGTAAAAGCCATATATACAAAATGGGTAAAACAAAGAAGCACAGGGAGGGTGTAAAGTTAAACCTTTTAAACAGTCTGATACTTTATGAGCACGTCAAAACCACTAAACAGAAAGCACATGCAGTTTTAGGAATATTTGACAAAATTGTTAATATTGCCAGGAATACTGAAAATGCTCTGACCCGTGAACGCCGTTTAAAACAGATATTGAATGACAATAATGCCGTAAACAAGCTTCAGGAGGTACTGGTTAACAGGTTTGCCCAGGAAAAAGGCGGTTATCTTAAAGTTTACAACTTGGGCAGAAGAAAAGGCGATAATGCACAATTGGTAAATATTCTAGTCAAAGGATACGTTTACAAGGATATTGGTAAAAAATTGGCCAAAAAAGAGAAAGCTGTTGAAAAACCAGGGAAACCCGAAGCAGCAGTTGAAGAAAAACCGCAACAGTTTGCAGATGTCAGTGATGTAACAGGAAAAAGCCAGGTAAGTGGAGCGGTTCAGCAGGGTAAAGTTAAATCAAGATCAGGTATTTAATTTGGCATGTAAATAATTATTATGTTTAAAACCAGTATAGTCAAACAAAAAGATCTCAAACAAAAATGGTATCTGATAAATGCTCAAGGCATCCGTTTGGGCAGGCTTGCCACAAAAGTTGCCGGTTTGATCATGGGTAAAAATAAAGTTAATAAAACCAATAATTTAAACAACGGAGATAATGTGGTTGTTGTTAATGCTGGAAAAGTTGACATTTATAAAAATAAATTCCAGAAAAAAATGTACCGTACCCATTCAGGATATATTGGCAGATTAAATGAACGGACTTTTGCAGATTTAATAAAAACAAATCCGGAAAGAATCATTAATAATGCAGTTAAAGGTATGCTGCCGCAAAATAAACTGGGTAAAATGCTTATAAAAAATTTGTATATTTATCCGCAGGAACTACATCCGCACAGCGCTCAAAAACCTGAACAAATAAATATTAAATATAATAACAAATAATTAGCTTAAAACTATGAAAGAAACCGCTGCAAAAAAATATTATTATGCTTTGGGAAGAAGAAAAAATGCCTTGGCGACAGTCAAGATTTTTCAGGGAACGGATACCTCAACAATAAACGGTAAACCATTAAATCAGGTAATCCCCTCAACTCTTGAGCAGAGAAAAGTATTACAACCCTTATTGGTTTTAGATAAAAGTAAAACATGCTATTTTTCTGCTAGAACTAAAGGCGGCGGTGTTAGCGGACAAAGACAAGCTTTGCGATTAGCGCTGGCACGTGCTTTAGTCAAAGAAAACAGCGATAATAAAAGTGAATTAAAAAAATTTAAATTGCTGACCCGCGATGAACGTATGGTGGAAAGGAAACATACAGGCTATTTAAAGGCGCGTAAAGCTCCCCAATATTCAAAACGCTAGCTTTCTGCTTTAAAAATTAGATATTTCCAAGCCTCCCAGCTCTTGCTATAATTTTTAAATAACTTAAACTTAAGTGCAGTTTTAATATGCTGAAAAAACCTGTAATTATTATTTTAATAGCAATTGGATTAATTGTTCTGGCCTTTTGGTCACCCTGGAGTAATTTGAATTTCAGTTTATTAAATATTTTCGGCATCAGCTCTGTTGAAAAATTTGCAACTTTAAAGGTCAAGTCACTGGCGGGAGAAATAGAAGTACTAATTGACGGCGAATATCAGGATAGTGTTAAATCTGAAAGTGATTTTTTGGAATTAACTCAAATTAATCCTGGTGAACATTTAATTGTATTACAAAGAAAAGGGATGGATTATCAGGTTACCCGTAAAATTAATTTTGAACACGGTGTTGATGTAGTAATTGCATACGAAATAGGACCCACTCAAGAATTTTCCGAAGGACATATACTTTATACTAGAAAAAGTTTTGCCAGTGAGGCAAATACTTTAATTGAGATCTTTTCTACCCCGGAGCATATCAAAGTTTTTTTGGATGGGGTTTTAATAGGAGAAACACCTTTAAAAGATCTGGATTTGGATATTTCAGGAAAACACAAACTGCGCTTTGAAAAAACTGGATATGATAGTATGGAAATTGAAGTTTTACCAGAAACACAAGAAGAAAGAAATAAGCTTAAAAATCTGCTTATAAATTTGGAAGTCAGTTTATTTACTAGACCGGTAAGGGTTGTGACGCAATAATTAAAATCAAAATTATAATTTATTAACATTTTATGAATCAGCGCAGTATTTTACACGAAACCAGTAAATATCCGACTTCCTTAATTGTTCGCGGATCAGATGCCTTGGGTGTTGAAATTGCCAGAACTTTATTGGAGCAAGGCGGTTTTGTGATTTTGATAGATAATGACAGTAATTTGACGCGTTCACGTTTAGCGCCGTTAAAAGAATTTAAAACTTTTGTTTTGCTTGACTTTACAGCACTTGATCATCTTGATGAGGATCTGCGCAGGCTTGATTATATCTTTTACTTTCAGCATAAATCTGTTGATTTAAACGACATAATTTCCACACAGGAATTTCTGCAGTATTCCAATTATCTGGACCAAATTCTTGACCTGACAACCAAATTCGACGCCAAATTTTTATTGACCACGGCTATAAAGGCCCACCAGATGGTAATATCTGACAAAGATTTGGATTGGAATTTCGGTATTCAGGCTGCGGAAAAACATACTGTTTATACGGAAGTTGAAATTCAAAGATACAGCGAGAGCCTAGTAAAAGAATACCAGGAAAAGG
>DATDWK010000101.1:0-2384 GCA_035289685.1 Candidatus Dojkabacteria bacterium | reverse complement strand
TGACCAAACGCTGTTTCCCCGAGCCATTGGATAACTTTATTGGTAAAAACCAGCTCCTGGTCGTGAAAATTGGGTTCCATGGACTGGCCTTCAACCTGGTTTGGCGTAGCCAGTGTTAAATAAATAACCATGCAGATTGCCAGAGAAATGACAACTGTTTCCAATAAATCAACAATTATGTTTCTGTTGGAGTTTTTTACCGGCAGTTGAGTACTAAGCATTGTTTATAATTTTTTTTAAATTTTAGTAATATTGATCCGTACCATCTTACCACTAATTTTTACTTCTTTGGCTTCCCCGATTTTTTCTACAGAAACCTGCGTACTGCTTACTGTAAAGGTTTTTGCTGTCACTGCGGATTTTACTTGATCGTTTAGGTTATTAAGCATTTTGGCAAGTTCCTGGTCATCTGTGAAAACCTCCAGATTAATTGTATCTCCAAGCTGCAGGCCTGATTTTTTACGCAGGCTTTGCACCTGGCGGACAAATTCACGGTATTTACCCTGCTGGATCAGCTCTTCAGTCAGGTTTAAGTCCAGGCTGATTTCAAGGTTGCCATCCTGGTGCCTGGCTTTAACCCAGCCTTTTTTATCAGGGAGTTCCTCAATGCTTGAGGAAATTTTCTTGATATTCAGTTCGTCTTTGATTAAATTCTCCATCCAGTCTTCCAGCTCAAAATTGCGTTCGGGTTCAAAATCAGACCAGACATTAATTTCTGCCAGTGGCTGTTTAACTTTAATATGATTCTGTACCCTGATTGTTTGGCCTAATGATACAATTTCCCTTACTTTATCCATCTGGAATAAAAGTCTGCCGGCTTTTTCCAGGTATTTGGTATCGGCATGTGGGAAATCTGTTAAATGAACTGATTCCTGCTGGTCGTTCTCCGGGTTTTTAATTTGATCTGAAAATCTTGCTGCAACTAGGTTTTGATAAAGCTCTTCGCTGATAAATGGTAATACCGGAGCAATTATTTTGCACAGCTCTACCAGGACATAGTAAAGAGTATCCATGGCCTGCCGGTCACCTTCGGCAAAGCGCTCGCGCGATCTGCGGATATACCAGTTTGACAAATCGCTGATAAATTTGGGGAATTCCCGTACAGCTCCGGGGATATTATATGCATCCATTTCAACAGTTATGTTGCGGATTGTTTCCTGCAGTTTGGCAACGATCCATTCATCCAGTTTATTGTCAAAATTATTAAACGGTATGTGGTCCCACTGGTATTTTTTAATTGTGGGATTGCCGGTTCTGATATTGCTGCAGAGTTCTTCTTGCGGCTCCCAGTTACGCAGATTGGCATAGTTAACAAAAAAAGTGTAGCTGTTCCATAAGGGCAGGAGAAATGACTTTAATTGTTCTCTCAAGCCTTCCTCGTCAAAGTTTATGTCTTCACCCACCATGATTTTTGAACCCATGAAGTACATTCTCAGGGGTTCAGCGCCGTATTTTTCCAGAATTTCTTTGGGGTCCGGGTAATTGCCGTAACTTTTGCTCATTTTTCTACCGTCGGTTCCGAAAATTACACCAGTTGTAACAACGTTTTTGAATGAAGGCTTGTTGAAAAGCGAGGTTGAAATAACATGCATCACGTAAAACCATGCCCGGGTTTGCGCAATGTACTCCACAATAAAATCTGCAGGATAATTGGCCTCAAACACTTCTTTGTTTTCAAAAGGGTAGTGTTTTGAAGCATAAGGCATAGAAGCGCTGTCCATCCAGACGTCGAGCACATCTGTTATTCTGGTAAGTTCTCCTGTGTTTCCCTTGAGTTTGATTTCATCAATAAAGGGGCGGTGCAGATTCAATAGTTTGTCCCCGGTAAAATACATGGTGGTTTTGCTTCCATATGGTATTGTCATGGCAAAGGCGTCTTTTAGTTTGCGTCCTTCCATTAAGTGCCGGATTAAAATTAATTTTTCGGCATGTGTGGCTACTAGAAGATATTTACCTTGATTCTGCAATAAGAATTCAAAAAATTTTTCTTTAAATTGATTAATATTGTCTTCAAATGCTTTCTGCAGTTCTTCCTCCGGAGCTTCTGCGAGATTTTGAATATTGAGGTTTTTCCTGATGTTTTCGACAATTTTATCAAATTCTGATAGAGTGCTTGTATAACCGAAAAAGTCTATAGCAACGGCTTCCTGATTGAGATTTCCAGCAATTTCTGCAACTGTCTGGGTTGCCCTTTTAGCAGGGGAAGTATAAACAGCATCAAATTTTTCGTTGCGCAGTTCTTCTGTTAATTTACTTACCTGTTTTTTGCCTGTTTCTGTCAATTCACCGTCGGCAGTTGACCGGTCCTTTTCTGCATGCCTGACAAAAATAATTTTTGTGACTGGCTGTACTGATTTTTCCCTTAATTCATCTCGGGAGCCGAT
>DATDWK010000100.1:0-21116 GCA_035289685.1 Candidatus Dojkabacteria bacterium | reverse complement strand
CCGGGCATTGGCAATAATTTTAGATAATTGCTGCATCAAAATAGTCCCCTGGGATTCTACCTCGTTGATGGTTTGGCTTTTAACGCGGTTTTGCAATAGGAAAGTGACCAGGGAAACTATCACAATCATTAAAGAGCTGGTAAGCCCTACATAAACTAGAACCTCGATCAAAGTATATGCTTTAAAAGTTTTACGGTGCCGGTACATATATAGTAAATTCCTGAGAATTAGAAACTCCTACTGCAACCAAATAGTCACTTACGGAGATATATTCAACACCCATTAAATCGTTGTCAGCATTACTTGCAGCATATAGGCTCAAACTTGCTTCATTAGTAATATTGACGAGCTGTAATTCGTTTGCTTTCAAACTGGTTGCCAGAAATACAAAATTATTATCCCGGCCCATTGCCAGATCATTAATAGCAGCCTGGGCATCGAATGTACTGACCAGTGTTGGAGCAATGGGATTGGAGATATTTATCATGCTGAATTCTCCGTTATCTCTGCCCAGATAGGCTCTGGTGCCGGAAATGATAATGCTTAATCCATCAGCATTGCCTGCTAGGTTCAGAGTTCCGATAACAACCGGAAGAGCTTGATTGTTAAGGTCCAATACCATAAATTCCGAATTATTATCTGTATAAGCAAGATAAGCAAGATTGCTGCTTACATACAAGTCATTTGCCGTATTCGACAATTGCAGTGAACCAATCAAAACTGTTGCAGTAGGGTTGCTGGCATCAATTATATACAATTCCGGCTGGTTTGACTGCCTGCGTAACAGGTAAACTGTTGTGCCTACGGCATAAAGTCCGGTGCTGTCAAAATTGCCCGAAGCGTTATAGCCGCCGGCTAATACAGGAGCTAAAGGATTGGCAATGTTTACTATTTGCAGTTCATTGGCATTGTCCGTGCTGCTGATATAAGCAAAGTTACCGGATAGTGCTAAATCTCTTGGCGCACCGGCTAAAGTAAGAGTGGTTACCAATGTGGGAGTATTGAAATTGGAAATATCTACTACTGCAAAATTTTGGCTTGGGGTATCGTGTATCATAAAGGCATAATTTCCTGATACTTTAACTTTCCTGGCTTGTTGATTACCAGGTATATCTAGAATTGCTGAAGCTGTTAAATTCTGCCAGTTTGGTTCTAAATTCACGATGCGCTGCCAATTGGTTAACCTTTTTTCCAGGCTGATGCTGCCCCCGGGTTGGGGATTACTCCAGGTGACTGTTGCGGTGACGAGTTTAGTATTGATATCTAAATCAACTATGGTGATGGTGCGGGAGTAATTTTCTATTTGGTCAGAAGTGGGAACAAGTGTCCAGAGATTGCTGTTTAATCCAAGCCCGTAACTACCTGCTGTTAAATTTGCAAAATCAGCATTACGCAGATTGCTTACAGCTGCTAGGCCTTCTGCTGCTAAAAATGTTGCCTGGTTATGCGTATAGGCATATGTTGTTGCCTGCAGCCCATAGGATATTGTTCCGGATATGCCTAATATTACTGCGGAAAATAAGGCCAGTGCCAAGATTACCTCAATAACAGATAGTGCTTTAAGTTTATTTTTTTTAGTAGTTGAGTCTGCCTTTTGCATTGATGTTTATAGATTTGGAATTTCCTGCATTGTTTTGTAAAGTTATTGTTCCGGTAGTACTGGGTAACCCGCTATTTTTACCAAAAGTTATGTTATTCAAGCCCGATATGCTAATATTGCTGCTTAAAATGGTTGTAGTATCAAAAGAGGTGTCTCTTGATGCAAATGAATCACCCCTGAATATTACAATGGTTTGGGAGCTGATATTTACCCCCCATGCTGCATCGTCCTTACCGTTAATGGCAAAATTTTGCGCTGTTCTTAAGGAACTGACTGTTAAAGTGACTGAATTATCCAGTTCATTGGCAAATTGAAAACTTTGATAAATAGGCGCGGAAATAACAACCAGCATCATCATAATTGAAATGCTTAAAAGTAGCTCCACCAAAGTAAAGGCAGATAAGGTTTTTTTTATTTTCGGTTTTTGTTGTAAAGAATTTATTTTTTTCATCGTTTAATTTGGACATTCTGGCTGGGAACCCATCCAGTAATGTTAGCTTCATTTTGAATTTGATACCAGCCGTCCTGTTCTTTTAAAACAGTAAAGTTTTTTCCAACGTCTACCTTGGCAACGATTTCAGAAAGCGGAGCCGGGTCTTTGCGCAAACCTACTGTTGTGGATTTTTCATGTACTATAATAACCTGGATTTTTAAGGCCGAGGGTGTTGCCGCAATTAGTTCCGCCCCAGGTGTTTCTACCGGTGTGGAGTTCGGAAGTTCTTCAGAAGAAAGCGGATTTTGCTTGGCTGTGTCAAAACCTCCGATTAAATTGTAAACAGGAGTAATAATGGAAATGGCAAAAAATGCTACACCGATCCAGACGGCAATCAGCAGAAAAGGTTCCAGTAATACTGTCAGGTTTTTCAAAGCCTGGTCTGATTTGTTTTCATAAATTGCACTGATTTCAATAAGAATATTGCTTAAATTTCCTGTTTTTTCACCGGTGATAATCATTTGCTGGGTGCTGATCGGCAGCATGCGATTGGTATCTTTAAAATTGGCAAAACTTTCCTGGAAAGTTTTGCCTTCCTGAATGGCATCGGCTAAATAGTGGTAAAATTTCTGGTATTTTATAAAGCTTGTTGAAGTTTCCAGGGATTTTAAAGAAAAGTCTATGGGTAAACCTGCATTGAGCAATGAGCCGAGTATATAAGTAAACCTGCTCAATTCCATTTGCAAAATCATCTGTCTGGTAAGGGGAAAGGAAAATAGGAGACCCTGCCCGATATGTTTGGTTTTAGGAAAAATAAACAGGAAAAAAGTTCCTAGAAGCATAGTAATAATTGTTGTAATTACTGCTTCGATCCCGTATTCCTGAAAAAATAGACCGATGTTTATGGTAAATTGGGTGGCTGCAGGCAGTTCAATTTTAAGGTTTTTATAGACATTGGCAATATTGGGCAGAACAAAAATGCCGATACCCAAAATAATTATAATCAGCAGGGAAAAAATAATTGCCGGATAAGTCATGGCTGAGCGGATTCTGGAGATAAAGACTCGGTCTTTTTGCTGCTGGTTTATGATGATACGCAAGTTTTCCGGAAGCCTGCCCGATTCTTCCCCGATTTTAATAATAGAAACATAGCGGTCAGAAAGTATTCTCACTTTTTCCAGGGCTTTCCATAAAGGGCTGCCTGATTCAATTTCGCTGTAAATGATCTCTGTGATCTCTTTCATGGAACGGGAGCGCAGTTCTTCCTTCAAAGACTTCAAAACGACTTTGATGTCAATTCCGGAAATCAGCAGGATTGCCAGATTCTGAAAAAAGTATTCGGTTTCGCCTTCAACGGCAATACGCGCCAGTTTAATAATTTCATTTAATCTTTTTTGTAAGTTATTTTGTTTGTTTGGTTCCATTTTTATATACTTTCGGTTTCAAAGGAGCAACACGCAATATTTCTGAAATTGTCGTGACACCGCTTTTTACTTTGGCAATGCCGTCGTCAAAAAAGGTGCGCCCTCCCTGTTTCTGGGCAAGCCTGGCAATATCCAGAGATGAAGGAATTTTAGTTATCAAATCCTGCATTTCCGGAGTGACGTTGATTAATTCAAAAAGCCCAATTCTACCGTTATATCCTGTATTGCTGCAATGGCTGCAGCCTTTGCCCTTATATAAAGTGATTTTATCCTTTGTAAAATAAGGTTTGGCATCGGGAAGCTGCTTGATAATTTCCCTGGTATCCTCTTCAAAGCTGACCTTGCAGTTGTCGCAGATTCTCCGCGTCAGTCTTTGGGCAATAATTAGATTTAAAGTGGACGAAAGTAAAAACGGTTCGATACCCATGTCGAAAAGTCTGGGAATTACTGCGCTGGCGTCATTGGCATGGAATGATGAAAGCAGTAAATGTCCAGTAAGTGCAGCGTTAATGGAAATTTCTGCGGTTTCAGAGTCCCGGATTTCACCCACCAGAATGATATTGGGGTCCTGACGCACTATAGATCTTAATCCTTTGGCAAATGTCAAATCTGTTTCCGGATTTACCTGAATTTGATTGGCTCCGGAAATTTTATATTCAACAGGATCTTCAATAGTTGTAACATTGACTTCTGGTTTATGCAGGATCTTGATAATGGCATACAGAGTTGTGGTTTTACCAGAGCCGGTTGGTCCGGCGGTAAGTATCATACCGTAGGGTTTATTAAATGCGGATTCTACTAGTTGCCGGTCTTCAGGCTGCAAGCCCAGTTCCTCCAGGGATAACTGGCTGATATAGTCAGAAAGAATACGGATAGCGACTTTTTGGCCGTCAAGTATAGGTACAATGGAAACGCGCAAATCAATGGATCTGCCTTGAATTTCCAGGCGTATTGCCCCGTCCTGCGCCGCGAAATGCTGGTCAATGCGCAATCTGGATTCAACTTTAATTTTGTTTAAGATATTCGTATAAAGATCCCGGCTGATGCGTCCGACTTCCCTAAGTATGCCGTCGATTCTGAACCGGATGACCACCTCTTTTTTCAGGGGTTCAAAATGGATATCAGAAGCCTTGTTTGCCAAGGCATCCAAATAGATTTCCTCGAGGATTGTCGGGGCAATTTTGACATTTTGCTGGTAAATATCAAAAAACCTTGCTTCCAAAGAGCTTTTATAATATTCAAAAGTAGCCTGGATATCTTCTGTTAAGGAATAATAAAGTTTAAAGTTTTGCACATTGGGGAAAAGTGTGCGGATTTCTGTTTGAATCTCACTTTCCAGTCTGGGATCTGCGGTTGTCAAGATAATGTTTTTACCGTCATTTGCCAAAAGCACCAATTCATATTTTTTAGCAAGGATCTCCGGCAGGGTTTTTACTAGTTTCGGATCAGCAGGATGGGAATTCAGATCAAAATAGGGGAATTTAAAAAACTCGCTAACCGCTTGCCCCAAAAGATCTTTATTAATGAGCTGCTGTTCATATAATCGTTGGAGAATACCTGTTTTGCTTTTCGCAGCTTTGACCTGTACCGCTACAGCCTCATCCGGCGTGATGTATTTAGAACGCAACAGTATTTGAAGTATTTCCTGGTCTGTTAAAGCCATAGGAGCAGTGATAAACAAAATATTTACCTAATTAATATTTAACCCGAAATAGGGAAATAAAGCAATTTCAGAAGGCAATTAATTGTAAACTTTTATCGAAAAAATTTCAAAAATATTGGAAATTTACTAAATCAGCTCTTTGGCTTATAATCTTTGCTATTGAATTAATTTATGATTTTAAATTGGCCCTATCGTCTAACGGTTAGGACACAACATTCTCAATGTTGCAATAGGAGTTCGATTCTCCTTAGGGTCATGATTTTATCAAAGTAACTAAACCGAGCACAGCAAGGGGTTCGCCTGTCCTGCCTACTAGAGATCGCTTGCGAGCACTTGGAGGCAGGGATTCCCGGTGGGGTCTGTTCTAAGCCATTCAAATGTTTTGCAGTTATTAAGAATGTTATTAGGGATTCTAATAGCAGAAAATTTGCTAGTTTCTCTTTGAGTTTTTTAGTGGTCGGCTCTTCCTAAATAATAAATTTACTTTATTTAATGTATCTCATAAAAAGATTATTTAATTTCTCGTTAGAAATTGGTTGTTTTGTTGTCATATCTTTGGCATTCCGCTCATAATGCATGATCGAATCTTTAATAAATTTGTCCCAAATTGATACTTTCCTTCTTGGAGCGGTTTCAATTGAACCTTTTTTTATCTCCAATGCCCTGTAAATTTCACTAGTAATAGCTTTATTCAATTTCATATATTTCAACAGCACTTTAAACTCGATAGGAGGAATTTTATTATTCTCTACGATATATTGGCAGGCAAAAAGCGCTCTTAATACATAGAAGTACTTTTTAAAATTAGTTAACTTTTGATTCCTGATGTAATTTCTGTAATTATTTTTAGCTATGGATAAATAAT
This sequence comes from Candidatus Dojkabacteria bacterium, assembly GCA_035289685.1. Taxonomy (GTDB): domain Bacteria; phylum Patescibacteriota; class Dojkabacteria; order B142; family OLB20; genus DATDWK01. The sequence goes on along the minus strand of DATDWK010000100.1, from coordinate 15,131 downwards.
GAAAAATGCAGGACTTAGGATCAAAAGCCTCTGATTCTAGCTCCCTAAAGTCATACACGAATTTTTTATTTTGCTTATATACAATTGGCGATCTAAACCATTCAAGCAGAGGAGGATTTGATTTACGAAACAATTCAAGAGTCTTTTTTAAATCCCATCCAGCTAAGTCATAATCACCATTCAAAATATCTATTGTATCTTTCTTCTTTTCAACTGATAAAAACCAATCCTTGCTTTTTACATAAATGAACCTAACGTCATAATCACTGTCGGATGAAGCAAAACCCCAAGCCCTACTACCAGATTCAACAGCATAAAGGACTTCAATTTTCTCTGAGACTTCGATTTGTTTAATTTTATCCTGAATTATAACTTGAGTTAATTTATCTTCCATGACGCTATTATAGCTAATAGGCTATGGAAAGTGTATTTTTAAACATATTAAGTAATTGTTGTATTTCTGGTAGAATTGGATTTAACTTTTGTGCGGAGTAGGGTCACCAAAAAATATGTCAAAATTTAGAGAAAAAATATTACAAGCAAGCAAAAAGTATTATGAAGAAACTGCAAATTCTGATTGGAGTCACAACTTTGACCATATTTTAAGAGTAGAACGGCTGGCGATGCGTTTAGGCAGGCAGGAAAAAGCTGATCTGGAAGCTTTAGAAGCAATTTGTCTACTATTTGATGTTGCCAGAGGCTTAGAAGATAAAGGTGAAGTAGCAGATCATGCTGTAGCAGGAGCTGAGATTGCCAAGGAAATTTTAGCTCAAATAAAATTTCCGGTTATGAAGATTGAAAAAGTTTGTCATGCAATTTTAGTACATAGAAAAAGTAAAGGTAATGTTCCCCAAACTTTGGAGGCAAAAATTTTATAAGATGCTGATTATTTAGACGCCTTAGGGGCTATCAATGTAATTAGGGTATTAACTAGTGCTTTACAATCCAATAAGTATAAAAAACCAATTTATGTTGACAAACCTTATAGTGGACCACAAGATGAAAATACCTCTGCCATCCATTATTTATTTTTTGAATTAAAACATCCGAAATTACAACCTCACAAATTTCATACAAAATTAGCACGTAAGTTAGCCAAATCAAGATATGATTTCAGCAGGGAATTTGCTGAAAGATTTATTAAGGAGTGGCAGGGTGAGGAATAAAAAGTCCGGTTATTTCCCCTGGTAAGCTTTCTGCAGCTGCTTAATCTCGATTTTTTTCATTTGCAGCATTACCTCCATAACTCTTCCTGCTTTTTCCTGGTTCGGGTCTTTAAGCATTTCTCCCATCTGTTTGGGAATAATCTGCCAGGATAAACCGAATTTATCTTTGAGCCAGCCGCATTGCTCTGCTTCCGGGACAGCCGAGAGTTTATACCAGTAATAATCGACTTCCTTTTGGGAGTCACATTCAACATAAAATGAAATTGCTTCGTTAAATTTAAAAATCGGTCCTCCGTCAAGCGCCATGAATTTTTGCCCTTCAAGTTGAAAAATTCCTGTGAGGACTTTGCCTTCCATGCCCTTCATTGGTTCTTCCAAAGGTCCTTCAGGATAGCGTTTTATGCTCAGGATCTTGGAATTTTTAAAAATTGAGGTATAAAATTTCATATCTTTTTCACTATTGCGATCGAACCATAATCAAGGGACGATTTTTTGCTTAACACTTACTTTGTTTTTTGTCATGAAAAAAATATAAAAAATTAAATATTATTTTTTTTACGATATCCGCCAGTTTATCAGGAGATTCCTGGAGCTGATTATAAAAACTCGGGGTATTTTCCAAATATAATAAATAAACATAAACGCTATTTATGTAAAATTTTTTTATTTTTTAAAAATTTATATTAAGCAAACAGTTATTTGAAATTTTTTAATTAAAAAATTTAAAATAATACTTGCATTTATTTGAAATTTGTATATAATAGTTTTTATTGTCTTTTCAATATCTATATAAATATATAATGAATTGTTCAATTAATTACATCCTTGATTTCGTGCACCTAAGATTTAGGAGGTTGTAATTAATTGTCAAAAAAATAATTATGCCTCCTGAAAGGGAGGTTTTTTTGTGCTTAAAAATTTAAAAAATAATGAAAAATATTGTTGTGGTTAAATCAAAATCAAGACTGGGTTTGAAAACTGTACCGTATGGTGGAGACGGCGATAAAAATGTCGGAGTGGAAAATGGCAGTGAAAATATAGTCAGAAGCGGAATTTTTAATAATTATTTTTGTAAGTTTCTGGAATTGGATTTTCCGCAACCGGAAAACGTTAAAGATCAAAATTATTTGTCGGAATATGCAAAATACCTGGAACAGGGTACTAAAAAGATATTAGAGAATTACGATAAAGAATCTATGTTAGTAAATTTAGGAGGCGATCATAGCGTTGCCTTTATGTCTTTAAATGCAGCAATAAGTCGAGCAAAAGGAAAAGATATTGGTTTTATTCAGATTGACTCACATGGAGATATCCATAATATTTCTACAAGTCCTTCCGGTAATTTTCATGGCATGTGGGTACGGCCGTTTTTGGATCGTTTTGAAAATCCAGAAATAGATAAGCAGGTTTCCAAGAAATTAAGTCCTCGAAATGTAATGTATCTGGGAAATTTAGATCTGGAAACCGAGGAACGTGGTTTTCTTAATCAAAAGGATATAGTTAATTACAGTAAAGCTCAGCTTATAGCAAATCGGTTAAAAATCATAAAGTTTATGAATCGATTTTCACATTTGCATATTTCAATTGATGTTGATGCCTTTGATATGACAATAGCACCTGGTACGGGGATTAAAGCTCAAGATGGATTATTTTTTGAGGACTTGGAATTTCTTTTCAATGATTTGAAAAATAAAAAAAGAGTTTCCATTGATTTAGTTGAGTATAATCCTTTAAAAGACGTTAATCTGATTACTTTAAAATTAATTGAAGAGATTTTAACTTTAATATTTGAAAATATAATTCCAGCCAGATATTTTGAAGAGTATGAAGAAGCATATTTGAATTTTAACCAAGTTTAAATTTAAAAATCTTTTTTAGTTTTAAGTACGGTTGACAAATTTGATTAACTTTTAATTAAATACATTATTGTCACTATGGGATCTGTAATTAATTACATTCTTTGCTATGTTATCCTTTATAAAAGGAGGGAGTAATATATTTATTTATTTTTTAATTATTACCTCCTAAAACGGAGGTTTTTTATGAATAAGCAAACAAAAAAAAGTATTAAGAAAGAATTCATAAATAAAGTAATAGCTACTTGGGGGAGAAACCTTGAATTTGCATTTTTATGTGGAAGTTTTATTAGAGACAGTTTAAATGAAAATAGTGATATTGATATGTTTATTTGTGTAAAAAATAATAATAATTATTTTGAAGAAAAATTTAAAAATTGGTACTTAAAGTTGCATTTAAAATACCAATTAAAACCTGATGAACAATACTTTTTTGAAATTACTGATATAACTAGATTAATAAAGTCACTTGAGTTAGTAGAAAAGGTTGAACCAGATTTTAAATTAAAAACCATGAAGATTTATGATGGTATAGTTTGGGCGGGAATGATCTCAGGGAAAAAACAATGTCTTTTTGGTAATTTGCGAGAGTTTTTAAAATTAGAATTGAAAAGTAAAAAAATAGTAAAAAGATGGCGGAAAGTATTAATTAAAAATAATTATGATGACCCGAAACTAGAAGATGATTTATATTTAAAATTCAATACTTTTTATTTAGGTAATGAAAAGTTATAACAATAAAATAATTAAAAATTGCTTGGTTTTAGCTAATAAAATTAGGGAAGTCCAGGATGATTTAATTTCCGAATTACTTTTTTATGAAAGTGAGCTAGTTGCAAAAGATGAAATAATCCGAACATTAAAGACCCTTGCGAACATAAGTTCTGAATTGAAAAATAAAAATTTAAAAGTTGTCAGTATCTGTACGTTTTTACCATTAAACCTACCGCTTTATTCTTTTATTTTATTTGCATTTGTGCCGTCGCAATGGGCAGAAATGGTATACGTAAGACCACCTTATTTGATGTTCGAAATTTTAAAAAGAGTACTGGAAAAAATTAATTTACCTGACTTGATTAATAATATTAGATTTTTAAATATTGAAAGAAGAACCTTTTTGGAATATTTTGTAAAAAATGCAGACGTAGTTATTTTTACAGGTAAATATGAAAATGCCGAGCAAGTATTAAAAAGATGCAGAAATAGTACTTTATTTTTATATAATGGCACCGGTGTTAATCCGCTATTAATACTGCCAAATTGTAATATCGAACATGCAGTTAATAAAACTGTCGAAGTAAAAACATTTAACAGTGGACAGGATTGTGCAAGTCCTGATAGCATTTTGGTTCATAAAAGTATCAGTTCAGATTTTTTAAAGAAGTTAATGAAGAAACTAGAAGAAATCAATGTAGGTGATTACAAAAGAAAACAGAATATTGTCGGAAAATTGACTGACAGACAACAACTTTTAATTACTGCTAAATTTATTTGTGATCGTCAAAATTATATTAAATATGGTGGCAAAATAGATTTTCAAAATGAAATTGTATATCCGACAGTACTTTTGAATAAACTCAATGAAGAAATGAATTTTAAGGAATTATTTAGTCCTGTTTTTTATATTCACGAATATAAAGATGAAAATGAACTTAAAAATTACTTTAATCATACTGAATATTTGAAACATGCTATGTATATATCGGTTTTCGGAAAAAATAAGTTTGTTAATAGTATTAAGAAAAGTATCATTTTAAAAGAGAAAATCATTTTAGATATAGAAGAAGGTAATAAGGAGTATGGCGGGTATGGCAGCAATGCTTCTTTTGTGAGTTATAATAAAAATTATTATCGGCAACCGATTCTAATTTCGCGGGAAATGTATAAATTTTTAGATTAGTTTTTTGAAAAAAGTTCCAGCAAATTTAAATAAAAAAGAATTAGAGAATCTTATAAAAAAGTATCCCTGGTTAAAAATTTATTCGTTTGAGATTGAAAATTATATCGCTCCGGATTACTACAATAAATTACTCAAAGATTATACTTTTAGTGGAAAAGATGATCTTTGGTATTTCCGTAAATTTCTAAAAACAAATTTTAAAGATAATAAAAAAAACAGTACTTTTTCAACTTTGGAATTGGGTTGTGGTTCTGGCAGGTCAACTCAAATTTTTTTTGAAAAATTTAAAAAATATGACTTTTTTGATTTGGTTGATTTAAGTCCAGATATGGTGAATTCTACAAAGAATAAATTTATTAACAAAAAAAGTTTATCATTTTTTAACGAAGACAGTTTAAATTATTTAATAAATTGTAAAAAAAAATATGATTTGATCTTTAGTTTGTGGAGTTATTCACACTCTGTTCATCAGCATATGGTTGAACAGGGTAAGGAAACTACAATTTTGCTCTTAGAAAGTTTATGGAAGAAAATTATTAATGAAAATTTAAAATCCGGTGGAAAAGTTTTTATAATCCACTTTGATACACTTAGTGATGAAATGAGAATTTTAACAAAGCATTGGGCGAAATTTTTTAAAGTTTTTAAAGATCTAAATCAGCAGTCTCTTTCAAAAAGATATACCGACCTAAGTTTAATTAGACTGACTGACTACTATCCAGTAGAAGTTAAAATTTCACATTTAAAAGGTGATCCCATAGAATATGACTCTCTGTCTGAAGCTTTAGAAATTTTTATGAACTTTCATATGGAAACGGAATATAGCCGGCATAAAAATTTAGACAAAATAATTGGTGAAATGGTCAGTGATTTTTCAAAATATAAAAAGAATGGTAAATATTTTATTTCACCAGGTTGTTTTATTTATGAGGTTACTAAATTATAAATATTTTAAATTGAAAAGTACTTTAAAATATTATGGATCAAATCTATCTATTAAATCTTTATTAATACAAGATCCGGGTCTCATTAAATCTGCACTTGCTTTTTCTTGTTGAGCATAAAATCGGTTATCTGAATTAATCGGGAGTGCAGGATTACCATAGTCTTCAATAACCTGAGCAATTAAACAATAATACCCTCCAGATTGCTTATATTTATAAAGGGAAAGACAATTACCGCATAAACCAGGGAGGTTAATATCAATTGGCATTATAATCCTGTTAATATTTAATATGCATAGAAATTATACCTAGAAATATCTTTATGTGCTATAGTTAATATTTTCTTCAGGATTTACTCAAGATAAGCAAAGTAGTATAATCCCTTAATTATTTAGTTTAATTCAATGGATGTAATAGGTGGAGAACTTTCTCAGGGATATGTTGTATTCGATACTGTAGTAACTGCTTCAAATTACACAAGGTACGAAGGTACTTTATATGGTGAATTTCGTAAGGCAAATTGCGAAATGCTTCAAGAATGTGTACCCACAGCCGGATGTACTGAATTTAAAGGAGCAATGCGTTTGACTTTATTAGGTACTGGAAGCTGTATGACTATGCCAAAATGTAGATTTCAATCTAATTAATGACCTTCTTGATCAACTTTTTAAATTCGAAACTTTCTTGATATAATTCTGAATTGTAATTAACTTTTTGTTTTTTATGATGCACAAAGCCAAAGCTGTTGTGATTACCTGTATGGATTTCCGTTTTCACGATAAAATTCAGGATTTCCTAAAAAAAAAGGGTTACCTAGGCCACTGTGACGAAATTGTCATTGCCGGTGCCAGCAGGGATTTTGTCAAACCGGTGCATCCTGAAGACGGTAAATATGTCTGGAAACAATTGGGGCTTTCTATTAAACTGCACGATCCTGATGAAATTATTGTTATCGACCATCAGGACTGCGGCGGTTATGCCCAGGACGGAACTATTCCGGGTAGACAAGATTTAGCTTTAGATCAAAATATGCATAAAAAATATTTAATAATTCTTAAAAAAAATATTACAGATAAATATCCTGCAAAGGAAATCTCCCTATATTATGCTGCTTTAAATAATGGAATTTCTTTAATCAAATAAATAATTAAATGAAGTTTCTTTTCCCTAAAAATTACCGGAATAAAGACTACGAAATAATAATTAATAATTTGAAAACCAGAAACAAACTCTGGATATCCTATCTTTATGATACCGGTAAAAATCCTTTTGTCAGGTTTCTTGATTTTAAAATACCTGAATTTTTTCCAGAAGCTCTTGTTTTTACTTTAGATGAAAATATTTTAAAAACAGAAAATACAGATTTATTCTCCAAACTGTATACATTTTTGTCAACAAGACTTCAGCTTGGAAATAAGGAGATAAAATCCGATTGGATAATGTTAGAAAATCTCTTGAAGTTGTATTTTAATCGAAAAAATAGATTTTTAGTGTTAAATATTCAATTTGACTACATAAATTCTGAAGATAAATTTCAAAACAATTTATTAACTGAAATAAATGAATTGAGAAAATTCAATCCATTACAAATTATTCCAGTTATTCATAGCTTTTGGGATCATAAATTGGAAAAATTAAATAATCATGAATTGATGAAAGGTTCAAAATTAGTTTATTCAGCGTTCAATAAGGAGAATTTTTCCGAAGCCCTTTATTATTTCGAGAAAAAGAACCTGATTTTGTCGGATGCTGAAAAACTTGTTTTCTGGCAGATCTCTGGCGGTATACCATTAATTTATAAACAAGCTTTTCTATTTTCTTTAGATTCAGCTATAGAAATTACAGGCCGGGATTTTGTTGAAAAATTCCGGAAATCCAATAGATTCCTGGCTTACGCCAAGCAGCTTTCAAATGATTTAGGAACAGATTATTTACAGTTAGTTGTTAATATTGCCCAAGAAAAAAGAATAAGTAAGGATGAGCTGGCAAAGCTTATTCTGCTTAAAGAATTGGGTTTAATAAATTTAAAAAATGAAATTTCAAGTTTACTTTTAAATTCATATTTTAATAAGTTACCTCAAATTAAAAAGTCAATTAAGATTGACCTACTTGAAGTATTAACCAAGATTGAATTTCAAATTTACAAATATCTTAAATCTAAGCAAGGAGTAGTTACCCGTGAAGAATTAGCACAAGAGATCTGGGGAGAGAATTATTTACATCATTATTCTGATTATGCTCTAGACAAACACATATCAAATTTACGCAGCAAATTAATGCAGAATGAATTGGGTGAAATAAAAAGTATCAAAGGTGTGGGCTTTGTGTTTAAACCAATTTTAAAGTAGCGATCTAGCAAATGTAAAAATATCTTGAAGATTATCGAATTCTGGAAATAGATTGCCTATCAATTCTTCAAATTCCGCCTGACTATTCAATCCTCTTAAAAGTATTCTTTGTACCTCTGCAAAACTGATAAAGAAATTCCAGCGGACATGAAACCCCAGTTCTTTAAAAGTATCAGAATAACTAGTTACAAATGTATTAATTTCTGATAAATTGGCAGATTTCGCTTTCATATTTATACTATATTTTTCTAAGAGTATATACATAAGCCTTTGTTGCTCTAGATAACTAAGGCGATCTTCTGATCTCCCTCCGGTAAACAATAATAATTCAGACAATAAGATAGTAGGTGCCGCTTGGGTACTGGGGTCTCGCTTCCAGGGTAATCTGGAAAGAAAACGGGCTTGAGCCTTGGATATCCTGACTTCGGTAATTGGTTTAAAGATTCTACCTGGTAATCTTGCCTTAATTTGTTTTTCATACAAATTGTTTATTTTGTAAGAAAATTCTCCTTGTTCGGTAATTTGTATTTCAACAGGGATTCTTTTACCTGAAGGTGTAGTTAAAAAACCTGTGACCATAATAAAATCATAACCACCCTGAGCATTATCAGCGTGCGCTATTCTTGTTGAGTAACATTGGATGCTTGTTAATTCTAGTTTCTGACCGTCTAATTGCAGCTCTTTTTTCAGTATCACCTCTTCAGTAGTTTTTACATCTACGATACTATTTGTATTGAAATCAGCTGCAGATATATCCGCTGGCCGTTGAGGTGGTTGAAGTCTTACTGACAAAATCTCATTAGGTAAATGAGCGACTTCTAAAGTAATACCAAAAGTATCTGAATCGCTGGCTCCCGGTTCTTCAGCTTTGAGACGATAATAAACTGAGGTTGTTTGATTTGCATTATCCGTTAATCCAGCAGCCAGATACTGACTATGTGCAGTCTGTCTTAATAACCGGAGATTTTCGAGCCATTCAGAAACAGAGGTTGAGGTTGAATTTGAAACTTTTTGCCTTAAATACTGCAGTAGATTCATACGCATTTGAAAATTATCATCACTTTCATTTTCCATAGGAAACATAAAGTATTTTAAAGCTTCCATAAATTCATTTGCTGTATTGCTTGTATTTGTGGTCCGGTCTGTTCCGACATACAACGCAGCAGAAATGTAAAGCCAATTTAATATTCTTGTACGGTCCTGTTCTCTAAATTCATGTAAAAAGTTGGCAATTAAAAATCCATAGGCAGTGGAGTTAATTTCCTGTTCAACTGGCTCCAAACCTTTTTGATAGCGATAATTTTGAGCGACCCATTCGGTAGAGTTTTTAAAGGATATTTGGGTTTTATCCAATAAAGTTAAAAATAAATCCCAGTTTAAAGCCAGCCAGGTATCTGATATAGGTGTTTCTGCCGGATTAATAGAGCCTTCGAAATATTCACTGCTGACAATAGATACTTCAGGATTATTTTGGAAAATTAAACCGTTCATAAATGTTATTACCTGATAAGGCTGGGTAAAAGGAATGGTAATGCAAGCATTGGTAAATTCCTGATCATTTAATGTGAGGCTACCTAAATAAAGAGGATCTGTGAATTGGCTTAATGAAATAATTTCTCTCAAATCTTGTGCCCTGGAAGAAATTTCCCGAACCATATCAGGATCACGGTTATACCGTGTTAAGACTTCTCCCCGAAAACTTGTAAAAGTTAACGTATTTAAACTCATTATCTTATAGTATTATAACAAATAAATTCCCTAAAAATCAGAATTAATTCCAAAATAACTCAAGCACCTAAGCAGAATATATAGTTATAATCCTAATAATAATTTTTAGAATGCCAATTATGAAAATCCTGTTGATCCACAATGCTGATTTCCAAACCATAAATAAAGTGCGTCTCTGGAAAAAGAAAAGATACGGCTTGGGTGATTTTTATGAATTATCTTTAATCGATGGTTTTTCGAATTTAACAAAAAAAAAACTAAGTAATGCATTTAATTACCTAATAAACCAAATTTCACTTGCAATTAATACCTATCAGGTCGATAAAATAATTTTCCTAAGCGAAAAAAGTGCAGAATTGGAAAAATTACTTGTGAATTTAAAAATAAAATTTCCGAATCAGGAATTCGATATATTTTTATTGGTTTAAAATAAATAAATTAATTTGCGTAATATTACAGTTTTCTGTATCATATTACCATCCTGGAGCTCTTGCTTCCGAAATACCCATATTGTAAAATCCAATGGGGTTTTAGACATAATAATTTATAATTAATTAAGGATAGTTATGGCTGCGAAAATTGACTACTCAGTTGTAAAAGACCGGCAGAATTACCGTAATATCGGAATTATTGCCCATGTTGACGCGGGAAAAACCACTACAACCGAACGCATTCTTTATTATACGGGCAAAAAACACAAAGTCGGCGAGGTACATGAAGGATCAACCGACATGGATTTTATGGTGCAGGAGCGCGAACGCGGTATTACCATCACTTCTGCAGCTACCACCTGTTTGTGGAGTTTGAACGATGTAATTTACCGAATAAATATTATCGATACCCCTGGGCATGTGGACTTTACCGCGGAAGTGGAAAGGTCTTTGCGGGTTTTAGACGGCGCAGTAGTGGTATTTGACGGCAAGATGGGTGTGGAACCGCAGTCCAGCAAAGTCTGGGGCCAGGCGGACAAGTATAACGTGCCCAGAATCTGCTTTATCAATAAACTCAATCTTATCGGAGGCGACTTTGAAATGAGCTTAAAATCCATCCAGGATGAATTAAGCGACTACGCTGTTGCTGTTACGTATCCCATTGGTAAAGAACACCAGCTGACAGGTTATGTGGATCTGGTGACCATGAGGGCTTATGAATATGATGATGACAAGAAAGAAACTTTTAAGGAAATTGAAATCCCGGCTGAACTCAAAGCCAGGGTAGAAGAAATGCATAACACTCTGGTAGAGAAAGTTGCGGAATTTGACGACGAGCTTATGGCAAAATATCTGGAAGATGGAGTTTTGGAGATTGAAGAACTTCATACACTAATCAGATTAGGTACCCTTGCCAGGAAAATTTTCCCGGTAATGGGCGGTGATGCCCGCATGGGTGAAGTCAAACATCTGCTTGATAATGTCATCAGATACCTGCCTTCACCGTTCCAAAAAGTTTACCGGTTTGAAAATAAAAAAACCGAGGAAGTAATTGAATATACTGGTAAAGTTATCGGCACTATTCCAAGTGAAGAAGAGCCCGTTTCCATTGACTGTCACGAGGACCACCAGTTTGTGGGACTGGTATTTAAAGTCACAGTTGACCCCCATGTAGGACAATTGGCATTTGTAAGAATTTATACCGGAACACTTAATGCAGGTACCTTTGTTTATAACGCCAGTAGGGATAAACGGGAGCGCGTGGGCAGGATTCTGTTGATGCACGCCAACCATAGCGAAGATTTAAAATCGGCTCGTGCAGGGGATATTGTAGGAATAGTCGGATTTAAGGAATCATTTACAGGCAATACGGTAAGCGAGGAAACCCATCCCTTTTTGCTGGAAAGCATTGATTTTCCGGATCCAGTTGTCAGTCTGGCTGTAGAGCCGAAAACCAAATCCGATCAGGAAAAGCTCGGTGAAGCCTTGCGTAAGCTCATGCAGGAGGATCCCACCTTTAAATCCAATACCGATGAGGATACCGGGCAGACTATTATTTCCGGCATGGGTGAACTGCACCTGGAAATTAAAATGGACATTTTAAAGCGCACTTATGGTATCGAAGTTAGCGCAGGCCAGCCCCAGGTTGCTTATAAGGAAACTATTAATAATGAAGTCATGCACCGCGAACTCTTAAAAAAGCAGACCGGAGGCGCCGGCCAGTTCGCAGATATTACAATTATTGTTGCACCTCAGGAGCGCGGCAAAGGCTACGAATTTGTTGATGAAATCAAAGGCGGTGCCATCCCCCGCGAATTTATCCCTTCTGTTGATAAGGGTATACGTGATGCACTGCTGTCGGGTGTATTAGGAGGATTTCCGGTTGTAGATATGAAAGTCCGCTTGGTAGACGGTTCCTTTCACGAAGTTGACTCAAATACCGATACTTTCAGAATTGTCGGTTCCAAAGGCATTAAAGAAGCCATGAGAAAGGCCAAACCGATTTTACTGGAGCCAATAATGAAAGTGCCGGTGGTAACTCCTACAGAGTTTTCCGGGGACGTAACCGGTGCGCTGTCATCGAAACGGGGTGTTATTAAAAGCATGAATCCCAAAGGTAAGGTGCAGGAAATTGTGGCATTAGTGCCTCTGGCTAATATGTTCGGCTGGATTAATAATTTAAGATCCATGACTAAGGGCAAGGCTAACAGTTTTATGGAATTCAGCCACTATGAAAAAGTACCTGAAAACCTGGTAAATGAGGCTTTGGGTTTGAAAAAATCCACTTGAACTAATTGACGAAATTTGATATAAACATACTGCTTTTTCCAATTTCATTGGAGAGATAGTTTACGTAGAGTTTCAATTGATATAGAATAGAGATAAATTAGAGAAATAGCAATTTGCTGGTTTTAATTAATTAAATTAAATATTACATCAACAAATCATGGCAGCAAAATATGAGAGGACCAAGCCCCATGTCAATGTTGGTACCCTTGGGCATATTGACCACGGAAAAACTACATTGACTGCAGCTTTAATTGCCTATGCCCAAAGACAGGGTAGAATGGCATCAAAAAAAGGCTATAACGAAATAGCCAAAGGCGGTGTAGTGCGCGATAAAACAAAAATTGTTACTGTTGCGAGTTCGCACGTTGAATATGAATCAGAAAAAAGGCATTATGCGCACATAGACTGTCCGGGACACAAAGACTATATTAAAAATATGATCACCGGTGCTGCACAAATGGACGGAGCAATTTTGGTGGTTTCTGCAGCCGACGGTCCCATGCCACAGACCAAAGAGCACATTATTCTTGCCAAACAGGTTGGTGTAGATTATATGGTAGTATTCGTCAATATTTTTGACGACAATATGGATAAAGAGCTTTTGGACCTGATTGAAGAAGAAACCAGGGAAATTTTGACCAAATACGGTTATGACGGCAGCAAGGTTACAGTTGTCAAAGGCAGCGCCAAAAAAGGGTTGGAAGGAGATGCTGACGGCGACCGTGCCTTGAAAGAATTGCTGGATGCTTTGGATAAGGATGTTCAGGAGCCCAAAAGAGATATTGAAAAGCCGTTTTTAATGCCGGTTGAAGATGTCTTTTCCATTGAAGGCCGTGGTACTGTGGCAACCGGAAGGGTAGACCGGGGAGTTGTTAAAGTCGGTGAGGAGCTCGACCAGGTCGGATTAATGGAAACTATTAAAAAGGTAACTGTTACAGGTGTGGAAATGTTTAATAAATCCTTAGACCAGGGACAGGCCGGAGATAATATCGGTTTGCTGCTAAGAGGTATTAAACGTGAGGATGTTCAAAGAGGCCAGGTATTGGCTGCAAAAGGCAGTGTTAAACCGCATACTGAATTTGAAACCGAAGTTTACGTTTTAAGCAAAGATGAAGGTGGCAGACATACAGCGTTCGTAAATGGCTATAAACCCCAGTTCTATATTCAAACTGCCGATGTTACTGGTGAAGTGACATTGCCGTCGGGAACAGAGATGGTGATGCCAGGTGACCACGCGAAATTTACAGTAAAGCTTATTTACCCTGTTGCCATTGAAGAGAAAATGAGATTTGCAATCAGGGAAGGTGGCAGAACAGTAGGAGCAGGAATAGTCACCAAAATATTAAAATAAATTTAATGGTGAATTAAGGGACAAAAATTGTCCCTTAATTATGCGCATTTATGCGCTATATAGTTAGTATGCAAAACTGGCATGCAAAAAATAAGAATAAAAATTAAAGGATACGACAGTAGGGTTGTGGATAATGCAGCTCGTTTAATAATTGAGACTGCAGTACGCACCGGAGCTAAAACCCTCGGACCCATCCCCTTGCCTACCAAGATCCGTAAATTTGTCACCTTGACTTCACCGCATGTAGATGCCAAGTCCAAAGAACATTTTGAAATGCGCACCCATAAAAGATTGATTGATATTGTAGATCCGACCAGTAAAACTATAGATTCATTAACTCATCTTCAGCTTGCTGCTGGAGTTTGGATAGAAATCAAATAATTAATTTAAAATATGCAGAAACTTTTGTTGCAAAATGAAAGCGATTCTTGGAATCAAAAAAGAAATGACGCAGATTTTCAACGATGATGGAATCGTAGTACCAGTAACTCTAATTATAGTTAAAGACGTCATTGTTGCAGCAAAAAAGACCCAGGAAAAAGACGGTTATACAGCTTTGGTTTTAGGTATGGGTAAGAAAAAGCACGGTACCAAAGCGGAACTTGGAAAATACAAGACATTGGGGTATGTGCCTGAATTTGTAAAAGAAACAAAAATCAGCGGAACAGAGAAAAATTCCAATCTTGATGTGGGTAGCAGGCTGGCACCGGATATTTTTGCCGTTAACGAAAAAGTTGATGTTATGGGTATTTCTAAAGGTAAGGGTTTTCAAGGTGTAGTCAAGCGCTGGCATTTTAAAGGAGGTCCGCATACCCACGGCCAATCAGACCGCGAACGCCATCCGGGTTCTATTGGTCAGCGTATGACACCGGGCAGGGTTTTTAAAGGAAAAAAAATGGGCGGTAGAATGGGTGGTGAAATAAAAACAGTCAAGAATTTAAGAGTAGTTTTAATTGACAAGGATCAGGGTTTGCTGGGTATTAAAGGTGCCATTCCGGGCAATAAAGGTTCATTTGTCATGATTTCATCGGAAAAATAAATAATAAAATAATGAAAGCAATACTAATTGACAACAAAGGAAAAAAGGCAGCAAAAGGCATAGACATTGATGACAGTGT
>DATDWK010000099.1:0-5999 GCA_035289685.1 Candidatus Dojkabacteria bacterium | reverse complement strand
TTAAAAGCCTTTGGTCCGACAAAGTGTCCGATCCAGTAATTGACAGTGTCTCCTGAAATTGCCGCACCGCATAAAAGCAAATATAAGAATAAAATGTTAAATGAGCCGGTTGCAGCCAGGGCTCCTGCGGCAAATAATAATGAATCACCGGGTAGAAAAGGAGTCACCACAAACCCGGTTTCCATAAAAATCACCAGAAAAAGAATAATATAGCTCCAGGCTCCGGTATTCTGTATAATAGTAGCCAGGTACTCGTCAATATGAAGAAACAGGTCAAGAATGCTGCTAGGATTTTTCATAGTACAGTTTAATTATCAGAAGGTTATTGTAACCTGAATAACAAGCTGGTGTAAAATACAGTTTTTAATTACTACGACTGGGATTTTTTAAAAAATTTTTCTATACCAAACTAAGGTTCACTTACTTCTGGGGTTTTTAAACATCTTCCCGTGCCCTTGAATAATCCAGTCAACAATTTCCAGAACTTTTTCCCGTGATTGTTTTAGAGCTGGAAGATCTGTTGCGAATTGATCCTCCAGGTTTAGTAAATCAAAGTAGGTTCTGTCCTTTTGTTTGCCGTCTTCCCACCAGAAAACATCCTGGGCAACACAGACTGTTCCCATATCGTCTGTCTCCACCAGCAAAGATGTATGTTCCGGTGCATGCCCGGGGGTAGGTAAGAGCTGAATATTGGTGCCGGGAATTTTTTCTGAATAATTTAATTCGCGGTCTTTGCTCCAGATTAATGTGCCGTCATAAAGGTTCAGCCCTGGAAAAAGGCTTAAGTTTAAAAAATGGTCCGGGTGGTAGTGGCTCAAAAAAATCATGTCGATATCTACCGGTTTAAGTTTTTCTTTTTTAAGTGCGGCCAGCAGCAGTCTTTTATTGGTCCCGGGGTCAACCAGCACTTTTTTACCTTTTGAGTAAATCAGAGAAGTAGAGCAGCTGGCCACATAACTGCCGTCCTTTTCTGGATGGGCGTAGCCGGGCACTAAAACAACAACTTTTTCCATAGGATATTTAATAAAAGTTATTTCTGTTTTAAAATTTCTACCTTATCTCCGACACTGATTATACCAGTATTTATTGGTATTGCATTTTGGCCGAAATTTACACCGTTCTCTGTTCTTCTGATTTTAGATAAAGTAAATAAAGGTTCGTTATTTATCCTTTGACCGATTTTTTGATCCACAGTAGTAATGACACAGCGCATACAAGACTTTACCAGAGCCAATTCTACTCCACCAATTTTGATTATTCCCCAATAATCTTCATTAAAAGGAAATTTACCTTCAATCACAATATTCGGCCTGAATCTTGTAACAGGAATTTTAGGTTCAATAATGTATTCGTTTAATTTTCTTAAAGAAGCATTGGTTACAATTAGAAATGGATAGCCGTCAGCTAAACTAACTTGATCTTTTTTGCTTAAGGCATATTTTTCTGATACTTTTCTTTTGCTTTTAGTGCTTTGTTTAACTAAAGTAACTTTTCTTTTTAAAAATTCACTAAACCACTGGGAAAGTAATTCTGGTAATTTAAGTGCTCGAAAATTATCTTTCCAGAGGTTTACAGGAACTAATTTACCCGTAGATTTTTTGGGGATTGTTAATTCATCCATACCAGGAGCATTAACTTTCAAACCTTTGCTGAATTTTTCTACTTTGATTTGTGCCATTTGCGGGAGATTTCTTTGCGTGATAAATTTACCATTTTCATCTACAAGCATATATTCCCTGTCACCAACAAATCCCTTGTTGTTAGCTCGTCCATTTTTAATAGTGATACCCTGACAGGATTTGATTGGATAGATATATAATGCGGAAACTGAGTATGGATCAACCACTTCTTTATCCATAAATATTTGCATTCAAATAGTATTTATTAATTTTTCAGTTATTTTTACAGAAATTCAACCAATTTTTCCAGAGCTTCTTTCCAGTAAACTTTCAATTTTTTTGCTGCCGCTTCACTAGCAATTTTATTGTGCTGCACTACCATCTGCACACCTGACATTTTAGTATAGAAGTCAATATTTAACCGGCTTTTGCCGTCCAGCCATTTTGCCCGGATCACTCTGTTTTTATGTGCAGTGGTAATTGTAATCCCCCGCTTGCTCAACCATTTGGTCCGTTCTTTTTCATCAGACCAGGCGTTATATAATTTGGCTGCCGGCAGGTTGAAGGTTTTGCTGACGCTGATCTGATAACCGGTTGCAGTTTCATTGAGTTTGCGCAGGTCTTTTTCCTGTTCGTAAACAACTGTGACCATCTGGCACCACCAGTCGGGAACTTTGTACTTGGAAGATAGCATCAGGGCAATATCTTTATGCGGCATGGTAACCGCGCCTTCTTTATCCAAAACAGCAAACCACTCGGTCCAGGTCTTGCCGGTTTTGGATCTGACTTTTTTATCGCTCATGCGTTTAGGCGAGTTGGGTTTTTTCATAGCTAATTATAAAGCAAAAGCCTGTATTGGCAAAACTGTCTTATACAAACTTTTTTTATTTTATGGTATCAGATTTTTATCTTAATAACCCAGATAACTTATGCGAATCTGATTGCTGATAAAGCCTTTGTTGATTGAAGTTTAAGTAAAAAAGTCCTATAATAAGAGTATGACAGAATCAGGGCAAGGAAATTTAAAGGAAATGGTGCTTTCAATTGCTAGTCATGGTGGGGAAAGCAGATTTACACCGATAAAAATATTTTCTGACTTCATAGCCGCCAGTCAAGTATTGGCTGTTTGGGATGGCAATATTTTAACTCCGCAACTATTAGTAGATCTTGGACAGGAACTTTATAGTACCGGTACTATAGCTTTGTGGCAGGAATATTTACAACAAAACAGCCGTTTACCCTGTATGTTAGGTACTTCATTTAGACGTGGAATTCCGAGATATATCGAGAGGATAATTAAACAATTTTTGGATCCGGTCATTTCAGAAACATTTTACGGTACAAATCAAGGACTGCTGGCAACTATTTTTGTACCAGCTGCTGCAACAGTATTAACAGTTGTCTCCAAAGCTGATCAATTACAACAGCTAACAACTGGACAATATGTTGGTTTGGTTATCGGGGTTTTAGCATCTTCCGGGATTATTGCTTCTGTTTATGATCCGGGAGAAGGCGGTCAAAGGGGGCTGGATCCATGCGGAAGCTATTACTTTCAGGATTGCTGTGGAGGTGATAGTCCCACAGGTCATGGCGGTCCTAGCGACGGAGCAGCCATATCTACTGAAGGAAATCCAGCTTTTTCACAAAATTAATCGTATATAACTAAGGTAAATTTTCATTGCTAAATTAATAGAATATATAGTAGAATCTCTCTTAATTCTGCCCCGATTGAGAAATTCTTAGTCTAGACAGTAACTTATATAACCACTTGTTGTTATATACTTTGATGAGGAAATACGAATCAAACATAGAAGAACCAAGCAAGGCCTTACTGGAGAAATTTGATGCCAATTGGCAAATTTACGAAGGTGTTCCTGCTATAGATTCATTTAATTCCTTACTGGATTTATTAGAAACTCCGAAACCGGGTGAAACAGAACCTGGCGAGTTTGCCTATATTACAGGGGGATTAAGGAGATTTGCCTGGGGTTACCGGAACCTGGAAGCACTAAGGTATAAAGATGATGCTGTCAAGTTGGAAAGATATCATACTCACGGGATATTTACCGGATATCTTCTGCTTTATATCCTTAAAGAAAATTGGCAAACCATACAAAGAATTACAGATGGCAAATTCACAATGATGGATGTTTTTATCACAGTAGCATCAGGCATTGCACATGATGTTGGCGGAGAAACCGAAGGTGATAAATTCGCAACTGCTGTGGATAAATATATAAATTTCTTAGCTGATGATCTCAGCCTTGGAGAAGATATATCTAGTAGAATTAAAGAAGCGGTACGCTTTACCGACTACAGAGATGAGATGAGTTATGTCCGTTTTAGTTTTGAGACCGGTGAATATTACATTGCAGACAATATTCCCTTAAAGGCTGCGCTTTTACCGGCCACGGATTTAATTCAGGTCGGAGCAAATGGTTATAAAAAAATGGTGGTTTCATATTTGCCAAGTGTTGATCAGAGCGGTGAATATAGAATGCCTCCGGTACTTGCTTTAACTACTGCGAAAATATTAAACAGATTGGCAAAAATGCTTGGTAAAGAAAGGGCTTTGGATCTGCTTCCTGATGATGTGCAACTGCGTGTATATGATGTGCTCACTGACCATACTATTTTTAGTCAGGTTGCCGTGCCTGTTGATTCTGCTACAGGAAAGCCTTACGACCCGGTAAAATTGAGCGAAGATATCAGATCTCTGCTGGATTCATCGATACTAGTCGAGGTTTAAGAATTATCCAGCACATCCCACAAGACCAGGCTGCCATAACTTTTATACGGCGACCATTTTTCGGTAATTTTTAAAATTTTTTTAGGCTGCGGTTCTTTTTTAAAAGAATAAAGCGTCATTAGTCCCTTTTTCAGACCCAGATCACCCATAGAATAAACGTTTTCGCGCCCCAGAGTAAACATTAAAAACATTTCAGCAGTCCATCTGCCAATGCCTTTAATCTGCACTAGTGTTTCGATTACTTCATCATCATCCATTAACGGGAGTTTTTCAAATACCAGTTTTTTATTTACAGCCGCTTCGGCAATGTTTCTGATATAGCTGGCTTTGGCGTTGGAAAGTCCGCTGGAGCGGAGGATTTCGTGGGATTTTTTTACAACTGCTGCGGGTGTCGGTTGCTTTCCGTTGAAAAGATTTTCAAACCTGGAAAATATTGTGCTGCCGGCTTTTCCGGACAGCTGCTGGAAGGCTATTTCCCTGATCAGCCTGTAAAAATAACTTTGCGGTGCTGCGGTTTCCAGCACGGGCAAATTTTTTGCCGTAACAAGATATTGATAAATTACCCGGTCATTTTTTTTAAAATGCTGTTTAATCTTTTGTTTCATTTTTCCTCAATTTATCCCACTTGCTTTAACAATTATGGATTTTCAGTATCGATAATGATCCGGCTTATAAGGACCTTTTATATCAATACCTAGGTACCGGGCTTGTTCTTTGTTGATTTTTTCAAGTTGCGCACCCAATTTTTGCAAATGCAGTCTGGCAACTTCTTCGTCAAGTTTTTTGGGTAATGTATAAACACCAACCTGGAATCTAGGATATTTGGTAAAAAGTTCGATTTGTGCCAGAACCTGGTTGCTGAAGCTGTTGGACATGACAAAACTCGGGTGTCCGGTGGCGTTGCCAAGATTAAACAGGCGACCTTCAGACAGGAGAATAATTTCTCTGCCGCTAGGTAGACGGATTAGATCAACCTGCGGTTTAATATTAATCCATTTGTATTTGCGCAACGCTTCCACCTGGATTTCGGCGTCAAAATGTCCGATATTGGCTACAATTGCTTTATCTTTCATTTGCAGCATATGCTTTTCTGTGATGACATCTTTGCAACCGGTGGCAGTAATAAAAATATCTCCGATTTTGCAGGCGTCAGCCATTTTCATTACCTGATAGCCTTCCATGGCTGCCTGCAGGGCACAGATGGGATCAATTTCCGTAACAATAATGCGCGCACCCTGACCTTTAAATGCCTGCACTGTGCCTTTGCCGACATCTCCGTATCCGGCAACGACCACAACTTTGCCGGCAATCATTACGTCTGTGGCACGCATTACTCCATCTACAGCAGAATGTCTCACGCCATAAAGATTATCAAATTTAGACTTGGTTACAGAATCATTGACGTTAAATGCCGGAAATAGTAATTCTTTATTCTTCTGCATCTGGTAAAGTCTATGCACTCCAGTAGTTGTTTCTTCGCTGACACCTCTGATTTTTTTTATCAATTTATGGAATCTTTTTGGATCTGCTTTGAGGGATTTTCTTAATTGTGTAAACAAAATTGTTTCTTCTTCATTGCCCGGATTAGCTAGTACGGAAAGTTTTTCCTCCGCTTTGTAACCCAGGTGGAC
>DATDWK010000098.1:0-2339 GCA_035289685.1 Candidatus Dojkabacteria bacterium | reverse complement strand
TACAGCCGGTTAGTATTAATAGCAGGAATTCCGAGTCTTTTCCAGGGCTTATCCAGGTACAATTGCCTAGATTCGCGCAAGCTCAAAAGGGAGATCTGCTCAAGCTAACTGGTACTTGGCAAATCCCGAAAAACTCTAGTGGATTTGACTATCAAGCTTACTTACAAATTTTTGATATCTATGCCCAAATTATAAATGTCAGTAATTTTCAAGTACTTGATAACCTGCAGGGTGTATTTTTGCAAAAAATTAATCTGTTTCGTTCCAGAATGATAAAGGAAGTAAGAATTATACTTCCCGAACCTCACGCGTCATTATTATTAGGTATGCTGATCGGGACCAAAGAGGATTTTCCTGGGAGTTTTAACCGCAATTTGCAGATAAGCGGAACGACCCATATTATAGCGGTTTCCGGCTTTAATGTTACGATTATTGCCCAGTTTTTATTAAGATTTGCAGGTGTGTTGCCGCGCAAATTATTATTTGTATTTGTGTCAGTTATTTTGGGTATTTTTTTAATAATAGTAGGAGTAGACAACATTCCCGCTTTACGCGCAACTGTCATGGCCTGGGCTATGATACTCGGTCAGCTGATCGGTAGAAAAGGCGCGGTGCTGAATTTACTGGCGTTAGCCTATGTATTGATGTTATTAAGCAATCCCCAAATTTATAAATCCTTAAGCCTGCAGCTCTCATTTGCAGCCACTTTGGGATTGATTTTTATCAGCGACCATCTATTAATTTTTATTAAAAGATTTTTACCGGAACTGCTGGCTTCAGATCTGTCTGTAACACTTTCTGCTATTCTGGCAACATTGCCCGTGACATTCAGTAAATTTGGTGGCATTTACATCTGGGCCCCGCTTGCGAATTTACTTGTTGCGCCTTTAATTCTGGTAATTATGCTCTTAGGTTTTTTATTGGTTTTGGCAATTATTATAAATATCAGTCTGGCAAGATTAATTGTGCCGTTATGTTATGGGGCACTTAATTTAATGGTATCAATTATAAATGGGGTAAGCAATCTGCCGTTGGCCGATATTAAAATATCCGAACATCTTGAAGTAATTAGTTTAGCTGTTGCACTGATTTTACTGATTATTGTGGGTGAGTGGCATTTCCGGAATTCAATTCGGGAAATTCGCTAAGAAAAACAAACAAATTAAAATTAATTGAAAATTAAACAATATAAAATTTTCTGAAAATTTAGGGGGATATTTATTATGGGATAACCATGTTAAAGTATATAGTTATTATTATAGGGGTTACAGTTTGGTTGTTGTCCAGCTGGATCGGTCATTTTACCGATGTTTCCTTAAAGATTTTTTTTCTGAATATCGGCCAGGGTGATGCAATTCTTGTAAAGTCTCCCGACAATAAATATCTTTTAATAGATAGCGGTCCGGATCAGACAGTTTTATCAGAGTTATCTGCAGTAATGCCTTTTTGGATTCGCACGATTGACCTGGTAATTGCAACCCATCCCGATGCCGATCATATTGGAGGATTATTAGACATTTCACAGCGATATACTATAGCACTAGTTCTGTATAATAAGCTGGATGAGTCCTCCCAGCTTGCGAAAAACCTGAAAGAGTTTTGGCAAAAACAAGCCATTAAAGTCAAGGGTATAAATGCTGATGAAGATTTTACTTTCGGGTGCTGTATTTTTTTGGATTTTCTTTGGCCTTTGGCACAGGCAGATTTGTCAAAACTTGCCAGCAATAACGCCAGTATTAGTTTTGTCCTCAAATACCAATGGTTTTCAGCTTTTTTTGGCGGTGATTTGAGCAAGAAGTATGAGGAACAAGTAGCAAAGAATTACAGGAGCAAAGTAAATGTCTTAAAGGTCGGACATCATGGTAGTAAAACCAGTACCAGTGGAGTTTTTCTACAAATTTTCCAACCACAACTCGCGGTAATTTCAGTGGGTTATAAAAACCGTTACGGTCATCCTTCTTTAGAGGTAATTAAATTACTACAAGACTATTCCGTTAAAACTCTCCGCACAGACGAGGTTGACAGGATTATTTTGACATCTGACGGCAGAAAATTCTCGGTTGGATTTACCTAAAAAAATATTTTCTGCTAAAATGGCACCAGCTTTATTATTTTCCATTCGCATGTTTATAGTTTTAGAAGGAATAGACGGTGCCGGAAAAGGCCTCCAGCGCAATGAAATTATCTCCTTGCTGCAGGATAAGGTAAAGCAATTATTTTCCACCGAATTTCCAGACCATAAAAGCGTGATTTACAATGCCCTAATCCATCCCGGTTTGCATCAGGAAATTGAGCTGACTCCGTCGGCTCTTTTTTTAAGTTTTCTGCTGGATCAATTG
>DATDWK010000097.1:0-7925 GCA_035289685.1 Candidatus Dojkabacteria bacterium | reverse complement strand
TCAAAGGAAAAATTGTCAAGATAAACAGAGGCGAAATCCTGGTTGATGTAGGAGGCCGTGCCGAAGGTGTGGTTTCGGGTAGGGAAATGAAACTGGAAGGCGAAAAACTGGAAAAACAGGAAGGCGACGAGGTGCTCGTCTATGTAATTAAAGGTGAAAATGACCTGGGGCAGATAGAGCTTTCTATAAGAAGAACCGGAACGGCACGCAAGTGGTTTGAGCTGGAACAGTCACAAAAAAATGATACTCCTATTAATGTGCAGGTGATTGAAGCCAACACAGGAGGAGTTATTGTTAATATCGGCGGGGGTTTACGCGGTTTTGTGCCGACCTCGCAGCTTGACAATACTAGAATTTATCCTCTGGGTGGCTATAGCAGCAAGGAAGATGCTGATAAAGAACTGCAGACCAAGCTTGCTGAACTTATCGGCAAAGAACTGGCTGTCAAGGTGATTGAAATAGACCGCGAAAAAAACCGGGTAATTTTTTCCGAAAAAATGGTTACGGGCAAAGAAGATATGGACAAAAGGGCAAAAACGCTGGAAAAGGTAAAAGTTGGCGATGTTTTGGAAGGCACAGTAACAGGTATCGCTCCATTTGGCTTATTTGTCAACGCAGAAGGATTGGAGGGTCTGGTGCATCTTTCTGAAATTTCCTGGGATAAAGTTACCAATCCTGCCGATTTTAATAAGGTCGGCGATGCAGTGAAAGTCCAGATAATCGGCATAGATGACCACGGCAAAAGGGTTGCCTATTCTATCAAACGCCTGCTTTCAGATCCCTGGGATGCCATTGTGCGTAAATACAAAGTGGGACAGCGGGTTATGGGGGAGATTACCAAAATAGTTGATTACGGGGCATTTGTACGTATCGAAGAGGGCTTAAACGGCCTGGTGCATATCTCGGAACTGTCTGATAAACTGGTAAAAGACCCGGGCAAGATTGTGCAGATCGGCAAGAAGTATGAACTGGAAATAATTTCGATTTCCCGCGAAGACAGGCATCTGGGTTTAAGCCTTAAAAGAGTGCTCTCACCGGAAACCGCCAAGGAAACTAAAAAATTCAAGGTGAAAGAAAGCCAGGGTGAAGAATCACCCGAAATGTCCAGATTGAGCGAACTGTTGGAGGAAGATACG
Organism: Candidatus Dojkabacteria bacterium; assembly: GCA_035289685.1. GTDB lineage: Bacteria > Patescibacteriota > Dojkabacteria > B142 > OLB20 > DATDWK01. Next base: position 6,789 of record DATDWK010000097.1, on the reverse strand, counting down.
CCAAAAGAAACCGAAACAAAATAATTAGGAAAAAATATCTCCAATGAACCAGCGCTTATATGGCAGGTTTTTTGTGTATAAAAATACAACAAAAATTTTCCCGTTGAGTAAAATATATCTACTGAAAAGGTCAAAAATTTAGAATAATTTAGCCTTTTTGTGTTAGAATTATATAGGATGAAACTTACCAAACTCGACGACAGTTTTAATAAATTCAATAAAATCAGCAAAAATCTCTCTGAAGTGCTCATCAAAGCCTTTGATTTTTCGCGCAGACGCAATGGCGAAAACCTAAGCGCAGAAGACATTTTCCTAGGTGTGATCTCCCACAAACATAATATTGCAGCTAAACTTCTGGAAAGGCTCGGAGTGGATCTGGAAGCAACAGCCGCAGGCATGCTGGAAAAGTATCCGTCTGCAAAAAACCAGGTCACGAATATAGGCAGTATTAATAATCTCAATATGGTCGGCAATAAGGAATCCACAGCAGTTCCGGTATTCGGAGATGAAGCCAAAAAGCTTTTGGCAAACAGTTTTCTGATAGCAGGCGAACTCAATCATGTTTATGTGGGCAGCGAACATATGCTGCTGGCAATTTTAAAGCTGAAAGACCTCGAATTTGTAAGGGATCTGGCCGGAAACGGATTGACATTCGACTATGTTAAACAGGCTATGCTGAATTTCGGCATTTATCAAACCGGGGTATTCAGCAAACCCGTTGGCGAGCAGGGTGAAGAGGAGCCGGAGCAGGGCGGAGCCATCACATATTTTGCCCGGGATATGAATAAGCTAGCTTTGGCAGGCAAATACTTGAAGGTCTGGGGACGCAATGAAGAAATAGAACGCTTGATCCATATACTTTCCAGACGCACCAAAAACAATCCCATTTTAGTGGGTGAGGCAGGGGTCGGCAAAACAGCAGTAGTTGAAGGTCTGGTGCAGAAAATTATCAGGGGGGATGTGCCGGTTTCCTTTAGAAATAAAAGGGTGGTGCAGTTGGATATCTCGGCTATTGTTGCGGGCAGCAAAATCCGGGGTGATATTGAAGAACGACTTCTGGGTATTGTTTCCGAACTTTCGCAGGATCCCAATTTGATTCTTTTTATTGATGAAATCCATATGATTGTGGGTGCCGGTACTGCCGGCAGCGGCAACACTATGGATATAGCCAACATTTTGAAGCCGTATTTAACCAGCGGAGATTTAAAAGTAATCGGCGCGACAACTTTTGACGAGTACCAGAAGTATATAGAGGAGGATGAAGCTTTAGCCAGGCGTTTCCAGTCTATTATGGTCAACGAAATAAGCCTGGATGACGCCAAGCAGGTTTTACGAATGCTGCGCCCTCAGTTTGAAAAATTCCACAATGTGAAAATTACCGACGAATCCCTGGATGCTGCGTGTGAACTTTCGGATAAATATATTACTAACAAATACCTGCCTGACAAGGCAATTGACGTTATTGACGAAGCCTCGGCGGCCAAGAAGATCCAGCTTGAAGTAGGCAAGGGCGACGTTGTCGATTATACCAAAGAGATCTCCGATATCCGCGATAAAAAGGACAAGTCATTGGATTCTGGCAATATTGAAGAAGCCGTTCAGGAAAGGCAAAAAGAGGTCAATTTGCTGCAAAAGTTGAGAAAGGTTGAACACAATATTAAAGCAGCAATTTCCCGGAAAAATGTGGTGAATGTTGAAGATATTAAAAAAGTGGTAGCCCGTTGGAGCAAGGTTCCGGTAAGTACCATGACCAGCAGTGATATAAGAAACTTACAAAACCTGGATCATAACTTGGAAAAACGCATTATCGGGCAGAATGAAGCTATAGAACGCATATCTGCCGCTCTGAAGCGGGCGCGCATGGGCTTGTCCGACGAACGCCGGCCCCTGGCATCATTTATGTTTCTGGGACCGACCGGAGTAGGCAAGACAGAAACAGCCAAAGAAATTGCCCGCACATTATTCGGAGATGAGGACAATTTGATTCAGGTGGATATGAGTGAATATATGGAATCCCACAGCATTTCCAAGCTGATCGGCTCTCCGCCGGGATATATCGGTTACCAGGAAGGCGGCCAGCTTACCGAAAAAGTAAGGCGCAAACCCTATTCAGTAATTCTGTTTGATGAAATGGAAAAAGCCCATCCGGATTTATTGAATGTCTTACTGCAGATACTGGATGAAGGCCATCTGCAGGACAGCCGCGGCAGATTTGTCAACTTTAAAAATACCGTAATCATTATGACCTCCAACATCGGGGCTGCGGAAGTCAGCAAGGATGAGATTCTGGGGTTTAGCCTCAGTTCGGATTCCGATAAAAAAGATACACTGAAAAAAAAGGTCGACGATGCCTTTGTACGCATGCAGGAAAAGCTAATTGAAGAGCTTAAAGAAAGCCTGCCGCCGGAATTTTTAAACCGCATTGACGAGGTAGTGATTTTCCGCGGTCTGGATCTTGCAGATGCCAAACGCATTGCCAAGGTGCTCATTGAAGAAGTGAATCAGCGCTTAAAAAGCAAAGGTGTCCAGATTGTTGCAACTCCTTCTGTTGTGAATTACATTGCCGAGCAGGGATTTAGCAAAGAATACGGAGCCCGCAATATCAAAAGAAAACTGCAGGAGTTAATAGAAAATCCCTTGGCTGATTACTTATTGGAAAACAGCGCTCTGCCTGCAGGCAGGCGCGGTGCCCGGGAAAAGAAACAGGATCTGCGTCTGGTGCGGGTAGAAAAAGGGAAGCACGGCTTAAAATTCGCCTGATTTCAATTCTGTAATGTATATTTATCCGAATGGCAAAAAATTCTGCAATTTTTGTCTGCAATAACTGCGGTTACGAATCGCCAAAATGGCTGGGGCAGTGTCCCAGCTGCCAGGAATGGAACTCCTTGGAAGTAGTTGAACCGAAAATTGATTTGAGCATTCTTAACCCGGAGCACGAAAAACTTGAAGTTGTGGAGGTAAAAAAGATTCCAGTTAAAAAAACCCAAAAAATCAGCACGGATTACGGCGAACTGGACCGGGTCCTGGGAGGAGGAGTGCTGAAATCTGAAGTAATTTTAATGAGCGGGGAACCTGGAGTAGGCAAGTCAACTCTGCTCTTACAGGTTGCCGGAAAATTTAAAGGCAGAACTATCTATGTTTCGGCTGAAGAATCAGTGGACCAGGTTGCTTTGCGGGCCCACCGCGTTGTCAGGGAAAAACTTGATAAAATCAACCTCATCAGTGCTTTCGAGATAAATTCCATAATAAAAAAGTTAAAATCGGAAAAACCAGATTTAGTCATCATCGATTCCATCCAGACCATTTTTGACGCCGAAGCTAGAGGCCTGCCAGGCGGTATTGCTCAAATCAAAGCAGTTGCGTCAAAATTGGTGAAGTATGCCAAAAAAGAGGATGTAGTACTAATTTTAGTGGGCCAGATCACCAAGGAGGGCTATATTGCCGGTCCCAAGCTCCTGGAGCACCTGGTGGATGTGGTATTACAGTTTGAGGGAGATGACAAGCATGGTTTCAGGATGCTGCGCTGCTTTAAAAACAGGTTCGGCCCCACTTATGAGGTGGGATTATTTGAAATGGGTTCTAGCGGTATGGCGGAAGTAACCAATCCTGCCCTGTATTTTATGGAGAATGCGGAAAAACCCCGCGCCGGAATCACGCCCGGGGTAATTGTCGAGGGCAACAGGGTCTTGATTGTGGAAGTGCAGGCATTAAGCGTGCGCACCTACTTCAGCCTGCCCAAAAGAGTAGTGGAGGGCATCTCCAGAACGAAATTGGAGCTAATTACAGCCATTATCAGTAAATATACGAAATTTAAACTTGGGGACAAAGACGTTTACATTAACATTGCCGGAGGCTTGAAAATCAAAGAAGCTATGCTGGATCTGCCTTTAGCCCTGGCAATTCTTTCTTCTGCCAGCGAAAAGTCCCTGCCTGCAAACATGGTGGCTTATGGTGAGGTTTCACTTACCGGCCAGATCAGGTACACTTCACGGTATGCCAATCTGGAAAAAGAGATCAAAAGACTGGGGTATAAGAGTTTTAAGAATTTTTATCCCGGAATTGATCACATTTCCAGGCTGTCAACCATATTTTCAGGTAAGTCAAATAATTTAGACTTCTAAATAATGAGGTTCTGCGAGTTGTATAAATTCACGGCGAAAAAGTCTACGAACCCAAGGGGAGACAAGTTCTTCAATTCTTTTAGCTGAGGAGTTAAAAGAGAGTAAAGCAATTTGTTTATACCAGGCTAACCTGTTGAATGAATATGTAAGATTTTGCAACCAAGCAAATGCAGCGGCATTATATTCAGGATTCCGCCAGTTTATTTGTCTGGGATCTATATCATTAGATAATCCTTTCCAGTATAAGAAACTAACTTCGTCGTCTTCTCCGACTGTAATAGCCCTTTTCACAGAGGTTCTTTCAGTAGGAGTACTGTATATAAAAACAGGAAAAACAGCCCCCGTAGTTTGTTTGCCTGCTTTATGCATTAATAGTGGAGGAAGATGTAACCATCTGTTTGTTAGTGTAAATGGATTAAATTGACCTATATCTTTTAAATCAATTACATTAACTTCTTCTCGCCATTCTCTTAGAACGGCTGATAAGATACTTTCTCCGTGTTCAATATTTCCGGCTATTAAACTGCTTTGTTTTTTTGAAGAGGCAAGTAATAGTTCCATTCCTGCAAGATTTATCAAGCCAATTCCAACTGACTTAACAGGTTTATCAGGGGAATATTTGACTATATATCTATTTAGAAATTTTTCATTCATAAAATGCTCAGCAATTTTAGGGGCAGCAATTGCGATTAATCTATGTCAGAACAGTTGTATCATTATAGTAAATCAATGGGGTGCAAATTGGCAACAGATTATCTTATTTTCCTGTTTGATGTAACTTCTGCCTCTCATTCCAGATATGATTAGTAAATATTTAATATGTATATAAAATTCTCACTATAGGCTTGACAACCAATAAATTATAGGCTAAAATATCGCCAGATCATTGAAATCTAAATAATTATTTGCAGCTCCCTGAGTCTGGTTCGCGTACATCTTAACTCAATAAAATGGGGTTAAAACAACTGGGCTCTAGGATTTGTAAATAATTGCTTTTTAAAAATCAATAATAAACTGCACTGCTCTGACAGAAACCGGTTTTTGCCCAACTGCATCCTGAATCGGTGGGGCACAACAACAGGATTTCGGCAAAGATCGGGATCGGTTGGGGCAGTGCCGATCCCATTAAAAAAATCCTTAACTTAGTTTATAATTTTATATATAATTATTAATAATGGATCCGAATTTAGCTTGGTTAAATCCACAAGGGTTTTATCTCACAGATCTAGTGCAAGGACGTATTGCAGAAGTTCAAAGACGTCGAGTTGAACTTGATTTTAAAATTGCATTATTTTTAGAGACTGCAGGCAGGTTGCTTGCTTCTGGGCAAAGGTTTGGAAGTATATCTAGTTATTATGGAAGTATGGTAGATTATCAGCGTGGAGAACTAAAAGATAAATTTGGAGTCATACGTCCTTTATTTTCAAATAATTAATACCTTTGCTTCAATATTAACTTGCTGTAATCATATTAGTCATCTTTAGTTGTTATATTCAATACTGAAATTTTCCATTTGCTTAATAATTAAATTTTACTAAAATATTATTTATTATGGGTGCTCGTAGGAGTTTAACGTTATTAGCATTTGCTGCTTCAGTAATAGTTAGCTGTGCTCCCGGTTTTTTTGGACCTCTAAATGATGGGGCTGATACTATTAAGGTCGAAATTAATCTTAAAGATGGGCAACCAGCAGAATTATTGATCAAGGATGGTGCAATTAATAATGGAATTACTTTTATAAATGGTAGGATAATAAGATGTCCTAACGGTACTGAAAGGGACTTAGGTTCTAATGCAAGACTGGTAGGAATTCTTCCGCCAGCTGTAAGGGTTGTTGGTCCTGTAGATGCTAGTTTATTCTGTAGTTTAGACCAGCAGGGCACTGATGAATATATCGAAAGAGGAGGTCCGGAACAGTAACTTATTTCTTACTTGACATTATTAACCGTAATAAAATATACTCAACTTAGTTAAATTAATACTAACCTCAGTATTAGTTTTCCCAATAAGACTAATGAAATGCAGATTCTCCGACATAATGGTACAAATATTCAGGCAACTTTAAATTTGCTATGTTGAATCACTTTCAATATTAATTAATTTTTTTTCTTTATTTTCATGGATAAAATTGCCAAGGCTATGACCTTAAAAGAGCTCGACGAAAAATCTTTAAAAGATTTGCGAAAGCTTGCCAAGACTTTAGATATTCAGGACAGCGATGCCTACGGTAAAAGCGACCTGATTATTAAAGTTCTTGAAGAACAGACCAAGCGCGGCGGTAACATCTTTGTAGAGGGTGTGCTGGAAATAATGAATGACGGCAGCCATGGTGTCTTAAGGTCACTCAAGCTGACCCCCAGCAATAATGATGTTTACGTATCCGGATCTCAAATCAAAAGATTTAATTTAAAACCCGGAGATTTTATTTCCGGACAGGCCCGTCCTCCCAAAGAAGGGGAGCGCTACTTGAGCATGTTAAGGATTGAAGCAATTAATAATACAAGTCCTGATGATGCTTTGAGCAGATCCAGCTTCCAGAGCATGACGCCGATTTTCCCGGACAAGCAGATCAAGCTGGAAACCAAACCGCATATTCTTTCAACAAGGCTGATTGACCTGCTTTGTCCTATTGGTAAGGGCCAGAGGGGTATGATTGTCTCTCCGCCAA
>DATDWK010000096.1:0-2372 GCA_035289685.1 Candidatus Dojkabacteria bacterium | reverse complement strand
CTGTACCTCCAACACCTCCATCACCACCATTGCCACCAGCAGATCCCAGTGTAACAGGAGCCTCACCGTTACCATAGACAGTTCCGGGAACCGGTGCAGGATTACTTGGTCCTTCAGAAGTTCCTTCTCCTCCTGCTCCCCCATGTCCGCCACCACTGCCCGCGGTGGAGCCGCCACCGCTGCCACCGTCACCGCCGCCTGATTCTCCATCATTCACTATATATCCTTTACCATTGGCATTTATTTTACCTCCTGATTGCACTGTAAGATTTTTAACCTTTAAAGTCACTCCCCAATCTCCTGATAAAGAACTATTGTCAGTTACATTTTTGCCGATGATGATTTCCCCGGTAGAACCAACAATTATATCCAGCGTGCTGCAGTCAACAACCCCGTCAACATTATCCGGGTCTAAAGTTACCTGATTATTGATTACGCTGGGAGCAGCAGGCAAGGGACAAACTTGCTCGGCAATAATGCGTTCGGCAATTTTCAAAAAAGCAACACCGCTCAAAACCAGTGCACCGACAGTAAAACCGATTACAAATAAATAAATCACCCGCTCAAATCTTTTTTGTTTGACTGTGGTGGTGGTTAATTCCTTGGCAAAACTGTTGAGATCCATTTTGGGGAAATTATTTAATAATTTATTTAAAAAGTTACTCACTAAATCATACTTATATGGAAAATATAATTAATTCAAATATATATAAAGCATTTAACGATTGCAATATAATTTATAAAAATTTTAGAAAAGTTTGAAAAATTTCTTAAAATACAATTTTTTCACCCAAAACTACATCATCAGGTGCTTGGATATTAATTTCCCAAAATGCCAATACTGTTGCCCAAAATTCCCGGAATTCAAATTCGCTTAAATACTGATAAACATTTCGGTCTGCATTAACACCAATAGCTTCCAAGCCCAAAGAATTACAAGTATACAAGGCACGCGGCAGGTGAAAGCTTTGCGTAATCAGGACTGCTTTATTGACTCCAAATATTTCTTTGGCACGGAGGCAGGTATCGTAAGTTCTTCTGCCAGCGAAATCTGCCTGCAGATCAAATTCACTAATACCTTGTTTTTTTGCAAAATCTACCATCACTTGGGGTTCATTGTAATCGATAAAACGGTTGTCTCCGCTCATGATAATCTTTTTTACAATACCTTTACGGTATAAATCCACTGCTGTCATGATACGATCCTGTAAAATAACACTGGGTTCTGTACTATAATTTTGCAAACCTGCACCAAAAACAATGGCAACTCGAGTTTCTGGTACTTTTTCCAGGTCGAGATAAATTGCGTCAGAATATGAATAAGAGATGATACGATTTAAAGTGAAGGGAATAGTTAAAAAAATAAAAAAAACGGTTATAATAATTACTAGTATTTTTTTAAAACTGACTTTAAAAAGGAGCGGTGTATTTTTAATTTTTCTGACTAAAATTTTTGGGGTTGTCATAATATCAAGTATAAGATTTTTATCAAGTATCCTCAATGAGAAATGACGCATGGTTGACAGACACAATGTATGAATTATGGGAGAATCACTTTGTTGATGTTCCCCGTAAAAACATAGTATTAATAAAGTTCGGAAGAAAATCACGCAATCAGCTGGGTTGTATTACCTGGGCTTCTAATACAGCAAAAGGAATCCGAAAATTGAGAAGTATTATCCCTGATAATAAAGAAGCTGCCAGAATTTCTTTGATTACAATAACCAGATTTTTCCAGGATGAAGAAATACCTGATTTTGTGGTAATTGCTACTATTGCCCATGAAATGTGCCATTATGCTCACGGGTTTCATTCACCTTTAAAACAGTTATACGACCATCCGCATAAAGGAGGAGTTATTTTCAAAGAAATGCAGAAACGCGATTTGGGAAAATTATATAAGGAAGCACGGAAATGGCTGCGGACAAACTGGCGGAATTATTTGACTGCCAATATTTAATCTTCTAAAAGCTCGTTACTGCCCGCAGGATAAAACTTCAACTCCACCCCATTGGCTGCAAATAATTTGGCAACAGGATCAATAAACTCCCAAGCTGCCTCAAGTTCTGCACTGGTTATATCAAAGGCTTCAATTTTTCTGACAATATCCAGAATTATTTTTTCATATGCTTCCGGAAGCATAGTGAAAAAACTGTCTTTATATTTAAAAATCATGTCGGCATTTTCCAAATTGTCGCTGACAGGTTTTTTTACCTTCAATTTCAATATGATTCCTTCTTCCGGCTGGATTCTAATTATCAGGATATTGCTGCCCTGGACACCTTTTACTCTTTCAATTTCGCGAAATCGGATAATCACTTCGGTAAGCTTATGGGAAAGTCCTTTTCCCGTTGCCAAAGTAACTGGTAATC
>DATDWK010000095.1:0-7089 GCA_035289685.1 Candidatus Dojkabacteria bacterium | reverse complement strand
TTAGCTTCAACGTTCAATTCGGTATATTTTTCTGCCATTGCCTGGCTATTTACTGCAACGGAAATTGCCTTGCCTTCGGGTCTGCGCTTATATGCCAACAGTTTATTAATTGCTTTTTGATCAGTAGCCAGAGCGGCAATGCCGTAGCAGGTTTCGGTCGGATAAATTACCAGTCCAGAATGCAAAAGTACAGATCTGGCCTGCACAATAATTTTATGATAATTTTTTTTCGTCAATTTTAAAATCCGCATTTTTTTGAATTTACAATATCAGATTATACGACGGATAAGGTTTTTGAACAATTTGTCAAGAATTGATTAATTTTTTAGATTTGGAGCGTAGTATAATTATATTAATATAATTATTTAACAAATGGAGAAGTTGAATAAATCTATTAGACAAAAACTTGAGGATATTAAGATGATAAATAAGAGAGGTAGAGAATATTGGTCAGCAAGGGAATTGATGTTTACCTTGGAATATTCTGATTGGGAAAATTTTTTAAAAGTAATTACTGAAGCAAAAAAATCGTCAAAGATGGCTGCTAATAACCCGAATGACCATTTCCTTGAGATCGAGAAAATGGTAAAAATTGGTTTTGGAGCAAATCGAAAAATTTCAGATTTTCTCCTTAGTAAGTACGCCTGATTTTTAATTGCCCAAAACTCCGATGCTAGTAAAAAATCTGTAGCAGATGCTCAAGCGTATTTTGCTGTTCAAACTCATAGACAAGAGATTTTTGAACAACTTTCGCCTGAAAAAAGAAGATTATTAATCAGAGAGGAAGTAATTGATCACAATAAAAAATTAAATCAAGTTGCTAAACAAACCGGTGTTAAAAATTTTGGCTCTTTTCACGATTCTGGTTATCAAGGGCTCTATGGTATGCGCTATCGAAATTTGATTAAATATAAGAAACTTGGTAAAGATAAATTGCTCGATAGAGCAGGTGAAACCGAATTAGCTGCTAATTTATTCAGGATTACCCAGGCTCAAGATTTAATTTCCAAAAAAATATCTAATAAAACCGAATTAAATGAGCCTAAAGTCAATGTTTTACACTTCATTGTGGGTAAAAAAGTAAGAAAAGCAATTAAGGAGATCGGGGGTACTATGCCGGAAAATCTTCAAGCTGAGAAACATATTAAAGAAATCCAAGAAAACCATGAGCAAAATTATAAATTGAATAGGTCTGAAAGAGCAATATTAAATGAATACAATTCAGGTGAGTATATCTCAACACATTCAAATATAAAAAAATTTACCAGAATTGCTAAAAATACTATAAATAGACCCCGGGTAACAAAACTCCACCCGTAGGCGGAGCTTTGATTTCAGAAAATTGTGCCTTAATAGGCGCTTGATTCTGACAAGCATGATTGGCAAAATCAAGCTTATTTTACGCTGTCCTTGAATTCTTTTCCTGGTCTGAATACCGGTACTGTTCTTGCCGGAATTTTGATGGTAGCACCAGTTTGCGGGTTTCTGCCGTTTCTGGCTTTTCTGGCACTGGCCTTGAATGTGCCGAAACCTGTTAATGTGACTGAGTCACCTTTTTTAACGGATTTCATTACCGCATCAACCATAGCCTCTAGAGCGTCGGCTGCTGCTTTCTTGGTCATACCAGTTTTACTGGCCATATAATCAACTAAAGATGATTTGTTCATTTGCAAAGAACCTCCTTTCCTTAGATTTTTTCCCTAAGAGTTTATGTGATTTTGGGAATATACTTAATAGTTTTGCTTATTTGACGGCAAATGTCAAGTATTTAGTTGTCCAGCAAGGGTTTTAAAGATTGAAATTAAATAAAATAGAAGACTGGTCTATTTAAAATATATGTATCAAATTTTGTTAATATCATTAAAGAGTTTATTTAACGGCCTTTTTAATCAATTTAATATAACATATTTTTAATCTCGCATAGTATAAAGAGAACTCAGCTCTAGTAAGAAGTACCTGCAAATCCTTGGGAAAATTTTAAGATTTATATAATATCTCTATAATTCGGGGTGAATATAATCAATTCTGGTAATAGATTTTGCCCTGCCCTCGTCAGTTTCAATTAGAACTGAATTGAAGACTCTGCTCCCACCCTCCTCCATTTCACCTCTGACTTTAAAGGGATATTTGAAGTTGTGTATGGTTTGTTCCAGTTTAATCCATAAAGAAGCATCGTACGGACCTGTCATACCCACGTCGGTGACAAATGCCGTAGTCCCCAGCAGGCGTGTATCAGCCGTAGCCACATGTGTATGTGTTCCTACCACTGCTGTGGCTTTATTTTTCAAGTAAGTGGCAAAATTGATTTTTTCAGCCGTGGCTTCTGCATGGATGTCTAATAAAATAATATCTTTTCCGAATTCAATGCCTTGCTTTTCCAGTTCTGCTAAAAAATCATCTGCCGCCCAAAAGGGATTTCGTTGATCCTTTGGTAAATACACCTGGCCTAAAAAACAGGCAATGACAACCTTACCCTTGCTGCCCAGATCTAAAATGTCATATGCTTTTCCCGGTATTTGTTTTCCACCTTCGTAATTATAAGGACGGACAATCGGCAAAGACTTGTTCTGCAGATCTTCCACAAAATCAGAAAAATGCCAGATGTGATCGCCTGCGGTAAAATAGTCAATTCCGTAACCGCTCAATTCATTTAAAACTTTACTGGTAACTCCCAAACCAGTTGCTGCATTCTCACAATCGGCAATAGTCAAATCAATCTGATATTTCTCCTTAATTTTAGGCAGATATTCCCTGACCATAAAACGCCCGGGTTTGCCTGAAATATCTCCGATAAATAGTATATTCATGTTTTTTTAATTTTTCTTGAATTTTATTTAAAAAGCTTGAGCCCATTGTAACACAGCTGCACCAAGCCTGGGATAACTTACGGAAAAGCCTGTAAATATGGTAAAATTAGCGCATGGTTAGAAAGATTGTACAAATCGGGACGCCGATTTTATCACAAAAAGCCCTGGCAGTCGCCGATACCCAGGATCCGGAAATAAAAGCATTAATCAAGGATCTTGTGGATACCTGCAACGCCAATATTGACGGTACTGCAGGATTGTCCGCCCCGCAAATCGGGGTAGGCTTGCGTGTCTGCGTTTGTCGCCGCACCGACATTGAGGACCGGGAAAGTAATACCCTTCCGAAAAGCCGGCTCTGGGAAGTAATGATCAATCCCGAAATTTCTAAACTGGGAACCAGGCAATCATATTTTTGGGAGGGTTGCCTGAGTATCGGCACCGGACCGGATGGCCTGTTTGGCCCGGTAGCACGGCCTGATTCTGTGAAAATCAGCTATACGAGAAGAAATGGCACTTCACAAAAAATTTCTGCTAGAGGATTTTTTGCACATATTATCCAGCACGAAATCGACCATTTGAACGGTATTTTATTTTTAAGGTACATCACTAATCCTAACAATATTTGGAAAATTTCTGATCTGGATAAATATCTTAAAGATCATAGTAAATATCCTCCGATTCTTGAATAGATAAATTAATTAATCTCCAGCATTTTACATTTTAAGTTTGGCGGTTTTAAACAGCAATCCTGAAGCTGACTGCTTCAGTTATATGGTCAGTTGTAATAGTTTCCGATTTTTCCAGGTCTGCAATAGTCCGTGCTACTTTCAGGCACCGGAAGTAACCCCTGGTACTTAAGTGCAGTTTTTCATATGCTTTTTCAAGCAGACTTTCAGCTCCAGGGTCAAGTAGGCAGACAATTTTTAAAAATTTATTGTCCAGGGCACTGTTGCTGGCAGGTTTTTTATTCAGAATTTTTTTTAGGCGTTGGTACTGAAGTTCCCGTGCGGCAATCACTTTGTTCTGCACATTTTGGGAAGAAACTTGCCCCCAATTTTTTTTATTGAAGATTTCTTTGCGACCAAGCCTGTCCACATGCACCTGCAGATCGATGCGGTCCAGCAGCGCTCCGCTGATCCTTTTACGGTAATGCAGTAAGTCAAAAGCACTGCAGGAACACCGGCGCTCCCGTTCACCATAAAATCCGCATTTACAGGGGTTCATCGCGGCAACTAAAGTAAAGTTGCAGGGAAATGTTACGGTTTCCCTGGAGCGGGCAATTACCACTGCCCTATCCTCCAGCGGCTGGCGCAGCGCTTCCAGGATATATCTCGGAATTTCATTAAATTCGTCCAGAAACAGTACCCCGTGATGCGCCAAAGAGATTTCACCCGGTCTGGGATTGGCACCCCCGCCGATTAATGAATTAAAGGAACAGGAATGATGGGGACAGCGGAAGGGTCTTTGGCTGGCAAGGCCTTCTTGCGGCAATAGTCCTGCGATGCTGTGAATTTTGGTGACCTCTAGGCTTTCGGAAAACAACAGAGGCGGCAGAATCCTGTTAAGAGCTCTGGCAAGATAAGTTTTCCCGACACCTGGAGATCCAGACAACAGCAGGTTGTGTCCACCTGCAGCAGCTATTTCCAGTGCCCTTTTGGCATTTTCCTGCCCTGCTATCTCAGCTAAGTCGGGATAATTTTCCGCGAATAAATGATTAAAATATTTTTTGAAAGTATATTTTTTACCCGGAACCAGCTTAATATTTCCCGAAGCTGCTTTTACAATCTGGACAAGGTTTTTGATTGGCCAGGCAGTTATTCCCGCAACAATTCCCGCCTCCTGTGCGTTAATTTCTGGAAGATAAATATGCTTAAAACCAAGATTTTTTGCAGATTCACTGATGGCAAGCACTCCTTTCACAGGCCGCAAGGCAGCGGAAAGCGCCAGTTCGCCGACGAAGATTGAGTCTCTGGGCAGGGCAGGACATTGTTTTGATGCGCAAAGTATAGCTAAGGCAATAGGCAGGTCGTATGACGGTCCGGTTTTTACCCGTTCTGCCGGTGCCAAATTAATGGTGATTCTTTGATAGGGCAGTGAAAAATTTGCGGATTTGAGTGCGCAAATAATTCTTTCTTTAGCTTCCTGGATAGCTTTGTTGGCAAGACCCACAATATTAATTTGAAACAGGCCGGGGTTAATATCGGCTTCAACCTCAACAATAAATCCGTGCAAACCGGTAAGGCCAATAGTAAAGCATTTACTTATCATTTTAAATCTGTTTAATTTCAGATAGAGAAGCTCTTTTGGTAAAAGAAACCCGTGATTAATTTACCAAGGGGTTCTTAATTATTTTTAAAAACTTACAGTTTTCTAAATAATTTAAAATATTTAAGAAAAATGAGCTAAAAGAACCCCAATTTTTCCCGAAAACTTAATAAAATTAAGAAATTTTTAAAGTTTTTCTGATTCAGGTTTCATATGAATATATAATTTGTACAATTTGTCCCGTAGTTGATTCCAGCTTGTAATCTCGAGGGCCAGTATAAATAATTAGAACAATGTTACATATATTGGGAAAAATTATAAAAAACCAGGCTGGACGGCTATCTGCGCCAGTTTCAGCTATTTTGGTTTTCCCGGGAGAAGTTGCAGACAAATTGCAAAACTGAGATCATTTGTTTACAAAAACTGTCATTTTTTATGACCGTAGCTTTAAAATTCTTTTTTGTCAAATTTCCGAAAATAAAATAATCGTCAAATATCAGGGTGTCAAAGTAAATTTTCATTTTCCCGGCAGGAATTAAAAGAGTAGTGCGGTTTTCTTTGGCATCACGCTTATTGAATTCGGTTAATGAGGAACCGCGGTTTACTAAAAGATATGTATAGATTTGGTTTTTATAAACCATATTGTGGTACTGCGGTTCAGGAGGTTCATAATAATCCAGGTCAGGGAGCAGCAAGTAACATTGGGTTTCGCTGGTAGAAAAAAACAGTTTGTCAAAAATTTCCTTGTAGCCTTTGACGCCGAGAATGTGTTTGACTGTAGGCATATCGCTGTTGGTTTTATACAGTTCGTCCAGGCGCGGTAGTATTTGCGACAAAGTTAAGCTTAAACTGTTGGCTTCCCTGATTTGTGAATCGACTAAACCCTGCAGGCGCCCGGGATCTTCGGCTTTATAAAAGATTTTGCCGTTTTTTTCGTATTCGCCGGCCAGACCTTTTTTAATAAGGGATTTGGCGTATTCATAGATATTGGTGCGTCCCAGACCCGTTTTTTTGGCAATGACGCTGGCGGTATTATCCCCAAAAGTAAGCAGGGCAGAGTAGATTTTTGCCTCTGCAGGCAGTAAACCGAATTTTACTAATTCATCAGCATACATTTTATAAATGTAAGTGTAAGATAATTTACCAAGAGATCAAGCAAGCATCTTCTTAATTATATTCGCATAAATTTTTCAAGCTGGCTAGCATAATTGAAGATTTTTCCATAATCTTAAAAAGGAATAAATCTTGATTTTGCAATTCACCAAGCAGCTGGTACAATACAAGTGCATTGCCCCGTGAGATTTAGCTTTGCTTTCAATTGCAGCATTCGTGGATCCTAATATCAAGCAACTGCTTAACAATTCGCAAAATATAATTACTGTGGCACCTGCACAGATTGATCTGGATAAAATTTTTGCCGCTTTCGCAGTTGCGCTGGGCTTGTCTAAAGCGGGTAAAAACAGCAAGCTGCTGCTTCCCCAAAAAATTAAAAAAAGGGTTTTGCTGAGCAAGCTTTCTCCGAATCTGCATGCACTTCTGGTGGACAGCAAGATGAAAGTTCTTAGAATCTCTTTTGCTTCAGGGGATATTGATATTGAAAAAGTAAACTGGCAAAGGCAGGGGGATAACTACAATATTTATATTGCATCAGCGGATGAGATTGTCGGTCTGCCCAAAGTGTCCCTGGATAAAAGTGCACAGTTAAATGATGCGGTTATAGCTGTAGGGATCGAGGATCCGGAAATGCTGGTAAATTACAGGATTTATGCCAACAATCTTGTTGATTATGATAAAACGGTGGGCATTCATCCCTTAAAAAAGGCTCCATCCCCTGGACAGCAGAGCCGGTATCACCTGCACTACAGCCAGCCGGATTTAAATTCCCATTGCATTACCGTGTGGAGATTCTTCCGGGAATACAGCCTGCCGCTAACGAAAGAGATAGCCACATATCTGCTGGCCGGTATCTACTGGAAAAGCGACAGTTTTAAGTATCATATCCCCGGGGATTTCACCA
>DATDWK010000094.1:0-7553 GCA_035289685.1 Candidatus Dojkabacteria bacterium | reverse complement strand
GGAAATATTTTGCACATGCCTTATTCTTTAGGGTTTTTGGAAAGCTTCGGCTTTTCCGCGCTCCGCCCCTTAAGCTATGGGTTAATGGACATATCTGCAAGCCTGGCCATTTTTGACAAAGTTGTTTTTGGCGTTGCCGGTGGTTTCAGCTTTATTTTTATCCTGGTTTGGCTGGTTAAAGGCAAGAAAAATAGAGACAACCTGCTGTTTTTGGGCATCATCATTACGATAGTTTTAGGATATCTCCTCTACAAAGGACCCTGGATGATGTACGGGCCGAGGTTCTGGCTGGAAACCCTGCCGTTTTTTATCCTGCTGACTATTGCCGGAATTAAAACATTAATTAATTTGTCGGTTGATATTTTTCCGGTGGCCGGTCGCCACTATTTACGGCAGTTTATGGCAATAGTAATTCCGGCATTTTTTGCCTGTGTACTATTAACGGGAACGCTAAACTGGCTTTCCCCAGTTGAAACAGAGGGTTTTTATCCGGAATTTACGCCACATACTATCGGAGAACTAAAGGGCTTTAATTTTGCCAACGGCAACCTGGTTAAAAAAGTTGCCAGAATGAAAATTTCTAATGCAGTAGTCTTTATTAAACATCAATTTAACTGGTGGAACTATGGGATTCCAGCCTTTACAGCGGATTTTTCCCTAGAGGGTGATATTGTTTATGCAGTTGATTTGGGCGAAGAGAAAAACAAAAAGGTCATGGAAATGTATCCGGACAGAGATTACTATTCAGGGGATTACGATACGGCAGAAGTCAGCAGATATAAAATTACGGAATAAATAACTATTGACACTGTAAATAGTTTTTCCTCGATTGTAAAGCTGTTTTCAGTTTTTTAAACGTTTATCAGCCCACTTAAGAAATTTCACCAATATTAATCGTTGCCGGGCTACTTCCTGGTCTCTTTTTCCCCTGAAAAGCCTGCAGCTATCGTAATATGCTGTAAAATCGAATATTTTAGGCCGGCCGGAAGCATCAAATTTAAAATTCCACAGATTAAAACCGTTTTTTGAAATATCTATGTGCAAATCCGGATACCATAGATAATCGTCCAGCAGTTGCAGGGCACAATTTAAAAAAAATTTTAAATGATTAAGCAGAGTTTTGTTTTTTGTGTTATATCCCAGTACGGTGATTTCCTTACCGGCAAGGAATTCCTGTTCGATGATATTCAAATTTTTTTCCCGGTAGAATTTACTACCGGCAATAAAATCCCCGGGAAAATACTGCTTAACTTTATTATAGGCAAACAAGGTGTTGGATAAATACCTGGCAGTGTTTACTTCTGGAAAAATGCCTGCTGGAATTTTAATAACCGTTTCCTGGTTCTTTTTAAATACCGACCATTCCCACCCGGAGTTGATAAATTTATAGTTTTTGAATACAGACAGGGGTTTGGAGGATTCTTGTTTTTTTAAAATAACTTGCCATAAATCTTCAGCAATTTTTTCCAGTTCAGCAGCATTACGGCCTTTAAACGTGGAGAGCCTGTAAAAATTAATATTCATATTGCCGTATGATTTTGGATAATTATTATCGGTAAATTTTTTAACCGTCATTTTTTGAAGTGGATGTCCCGTAATAATAACCATCTATTATAGTATAGATTTCCAAAATTATAAATGCTGATGCTATAATCAGGCATTATTTCGCCAAATGGATACTTTAATATTATTTCTAGCAATCATAGTATTTGTTAGAGGTGTCTCAACACTTTTTTTCCTGCTGAAGTCAATGGCCTGGTTAGAAAAAAATAAATTCAGCTCAGGAGATTTAGATTTAACAGTAGATCATCATTACCAAATCAGAGTATTAATTCCAGCATTAAGGGAACAAAAAAATATTCGGGCAACTCTGGAATACTTTGCTGCACATTTCAGATTGCAAGGTGTGAAAATAGTTGTAATTACGACACAAAGGGAATATGAAAAAAAGTTTGCCGGTCCCTCAACCTATGAAATAGTCACCAACTATATTAAAGAGAAAGGACTAAACAATTTCATTTCCTGCGTCGATTATCCTGGAAAAAACGGAAAAATTGCCAACCAGCTGAACTATGCTTTAAAAGGAATTAACAATGACCGAAGCTTTATAATTCTTTATAATGCCGATTCCAGGCCCCATCCGGATACCTTTAAGAATTTTTTCCAGCTTTTAAATAAATATCCGGCTGCTGCGGTATTTCAACAATCAGGATTATATTTAAAAAAATTTGAACATTTGCAGGATTTTTTCAAAACACAGGCATTGTGGCAAACCAGATGGTCTTTGGCCCATGAGATTCCACGTCTTACCAGGAATTCATTGTCAAATTTTAAATTTATTAAGACTTATGCAAATGCCAATTGTGTAGGACACGGACTTTTTATTAGATTACGCGAATTAAAAAGTATCGGGTTATTTTCTGAAAAAACAATGAATGAAGATACTTTTCTGGCTTATTTATTAAGATCAAAAGGTATAAGTATTTACCCCCTTTCAAGGCTGGAGCTGGCTGATTCCCCTGCGACTCTGAAAAGTTTGTGGAGACAGAAATATGTTTGGTACTGGGGACCTTTACAATACCCTGCCTATTTCCTTTATGTAATAAGAAATAGGAAAACATTAAAGATAAATAATTTTTCTATTCCCTTGCTTTTGTTTTTACAGGGAAGCGTATCCGCTCTATCGTGGCTATTATCAGGATTACTGATTTCAGTTTTACTTTTCAGTCCCTTGTTTACCAGTATACCTGTTAGCATATTTTCCTACTTCAGCATAATTGTTTACGCTCCTTTGCAGTGTGCAATTTTATATTTTAAGTTACCTTTTCTATATTCAGTATCCGATCCTTTGAGGAAATTTGAATTCTCCTTCGCCCAGCTGATAAAAATAATTATCCGGAGTATACCTGCAGTCATTTTTTACAGTGTGCCAACCTATTTTGCTTTATTTTTAGAAATTAACCGCCTGATTTTTAAAAAAGCAGTATATAAACCTAAAACAGAAGATTAATCATTGATCATACCAATAATATTCAGTGTAGAATTAGTCATCTGCTCCTTATTCTTGTCTACGTCAATCAAGGTTATGAAATCAGGATAATTCTTTTTTAAGATATAAAAGAAGCCGTTATACCCTTGATTGAATTTATCTTCAAGCAGGAAGTTTTTTATTTTGTGTGTAGCTTTTTCGTTACGTTCCCTGGCTGTCTTGGCTGACACATCTAAAAAAATAATGTGTTTTGGTAAGACAACTTTTTTTGCGTTTTTAATAATAAAATCTTCAAGCCAATCAGCAATATTAAATTCGGTATATTTACTGGATGCGTATTCAAATGCGATTTGAGAAAAAATGCTGCGATCAAGCAGTGCCTTCCCGGCACTTAAATTTTTCTTCAGATCAATATTTCTTTGAAACTCCAAATTCATAAAAAGCAGAGCATTTTGTTTTGCTGATTCTTTACTTGACGGCGGAAATTCAGGTAATAGCTTTCCCAAGTCATATAAGTACCGGTTGTATTCTTTGATAATAATTCCTTGTCTTTGATAAAAAGCCTCAAGTATAGTGGTTTTACCAGCTCTGGCTGAGCCCTCCAGGGCGACCGGCAGTACAGAAGAAACTTGTTCCTTAGATAAGTTTATGATTTTATTTAATTTTATATCCATAGTTTATTTTCATCTTTTATGCAGAATTAATCAGCAATGATTTTAATAGTTTACAATATTTTTATCCAGCCAAGTTTCGTCTGCTGTATAATCTGATATGAAAATTCCCAAATATCAGGCGGTAATTCTTGATCTGGACCAGACCCTGACAACAGACATGCCTTCCTGGCTGCAGTTCACCAGAATGCTGGGAGCGGACCACCGCAAACACTTCCGCATCTATGAAAGGTTTAAAGTGGGTGAGCTGTCTTATCCGGATGCTAAAAATGAGCTGCTGGACCTGTGGAGGGCAACGGGCAGACTGGAGCGCAGGAGCATCGAAAGAATTTTTAAACGGGTCGACCTAAGAAAAGGAGCTGCGGAAGCAGTTGCTTATCTGCAGCAAAAATACCGGGTATGCATTATTTCCGGAGCCATAGATGTGTTTGTGGAGGAGGTCTCTGAAAAACTGGGCATTAAAGAATATTATGCTGCCACCAGATTTTTATTTGATGACGAAGGCATACTCAAAGATTTTGATTACACCTTGAGCAGGGGGGAGGAAAAAATCGGTTTCTTTGAGGATTTCTGCAAAAAATATTATTTGCAGCCTGGGGAGTGCGCAGCCATAGGAGACGGGGATTCAGACCAGCCGATATTTGAAGCGGTCGGCATGCCGGTTTTGTTTGTGGCTGAAGAAACCGGCAAAGAGCTGCAGAAAAAGTACAAGAGGCAGATTAAGCATTGGAGCGAAATTAAAAAATATTTATAAGAAAATAAAGATGTATTAATTAATTTGATGTATGTTTAATACCAATGCTTTTTAATTTGTAATACAAGTTACTGCCATCAAACTGCCGAAACCATTGACAATAGTAAATTTTTATGGTTATATCGTACTAAGTTAATAAAGGCGTTTGAATCTACCCCAGTAGATGAGCCGCGTAGGAGAAATCTATACAAGGAATTACTACGACGGGAGCTAACCGTAAAAGTAAGGCAAAGTGTGTCGTAATAACGGAGCACTAATGAGAATTAGAGTATTCAACTACGCACACCATAAGGTGTGTTTTTGTTACTCTGATTAAAGCAAGGTGGTACCACGAGAATCCTCGTCCTTGCCTAATAGAATTTTATTCTGTTAGGTGTTGGCGAGGTTTTTTTATGCCCGAAATTATTTTATTTTTTAAATATTTAAAATGAAAATTATCACGGTCGAATCAATAACCGAGATTTTAAAACATCACGGATTCGATAATTTCCTAAGGGATTTAATGGGTGCCCTCAAAAATGACTTCAAGAGATGGCAATCATTTACTAAAATTCCACGACCTGCAATGCACGTACCAGGAGGTGTTTTAGAATTAATGCCAGTTTGTGATAACAAGAAATATTACACCTTTAAATATGTAAACTGTCATCCAAAGAATCCGTTAATTGGACTGCAGACCGTTATCGCAACCGGACAACTTACCAGAATTGATACCGGCTATCCAATAATGTTCAGTGAAATGACTATCCTTACTGCTCTGCGTACTGCTGCAACTTCAGCGCTTGCAACAAGTTTAATGGCTCGGGAAAACTCACATGTCTTGGCACTTATTGGTACAGGAGCTCAAAGTGAATTTCAAGTAAAAGCATTAAGGTTGGTACGAGACATTCAAGAGGTGCGTTACTTTGATATTGATCCAAAAGCTATGGATAAATTTGAAAGAAATATGAGTGATATGAGTATTAAATTTATTAGATGCAAAAACGCTAGAGAAGCTTCATATGGGGCAGATATCATCACAACATGCACTGCGTGTAAAGCCCATGTCGATGTAATTAAAAATGATTGGGTTAATGAAGGTGTTCATATAAATGCGTTAGGAGGTGATACTGTTGGAAAGACAGAGCTTGAATTAAATATTTTACCAAGATGCCGTATTGTGGTTGAATACTTTGACCAATCATTTATCGAAGGTGAGATTCAACGTTTTAAATTTAAAAAGGCTAAGCAGCTTGTTTATGCTGAATTTTATGAATTAATAAATGGCTCTAAGAAAGGAAGAATTAACGATAAAGAAATAACCCTCTTTGATTCTGTAGGGGTTGCATTAGAGGACTACTCCGTGTTGCGGTTAACTTATGAACTGGCCAGGAAATATAATATAGGTAAAAAGCTAAACCTGACACCTTTACTTAAAGATCCCAAGGATTTGATTTCTGCTCTTTCTTGACAAACCGTGAAAATATTTTTTACAGCAACGGCTGCAAAAGACCTGGAGTACTGGAAAAAAAGTAATATTAAAATTTTCAAGAGAATTGAGGTATTGCTAAGGAGCTTTTAAAAAGATCCCTTAACCGGCATAGGCAAACCGGAAAAACTGATTGGTATCCTTTCTGGAATGTATTCCCGCAGAATAAATCATGTGCATAGATGGGTATATGGTTACAAGGGCAGGCGGCTTTTAGTGTATTCCTGCCGATACCATTATGAATAGTACGGAAGGGGATTCCTTGGGAGCTCTTTTAAAAGTTTGTTAATTCTTCAGCAATAGCATATACAATCGAGTCGATGTTGGCATCATGTATATAAACTATCATATCTGCCAGCTCAAAATATTGATGAATTGATACTTCGGTATATTTTTTAAATTCTGCTATTCCGGTAGTTCTTGTATTTCTCTTTCCATCATCAAGCCGGGGGTAGAGTATTCTGATTATTTCGTCGATATCATCCGACGGGATAATGCAGATATTGTAAGTGTATTTATTAATTAATTTGCGGTTACTTAAAATAGTATTTCTGTCGTAACCTTCCCGTAAAATCTCACCGCCACAGGCTACAAAATACTTATTGAAATTTTTTGTTAAAAGATTAATAAGTTCCTGGTGCTGAATCTCTTTAAATTTTGCATGACCTAATGTATCAATAATTTCTTTAGTAGTATTGAATTTTGTGCTTTGGCAGATTAATTCGTCCAAATCATAAAAAGGGACATGGTATTTTTCTGCCAAATGTTTCGATATCGTATTCTTGCCAACAGCACTGGGACCGGAAATTGTTATCGACCCATTAGAATATTTCTTTTTTACTTTAACTACCTTTACATTCATAATATCCTTTTTATCACTTTTTGACCTGGCCAGGCAACACTGCCATCTGAAAACTTAATTTGTATGTTTATTTCACCATCAGGATCAGAATCATCAGTGACCCATTGACTGCCGTCTGTATTTCTGATAATTACTTCACCGACATACGCAGCAATAGAGAATATTTTTCCTCCAAAACCGCTCTCCAGCAAACCGCCCGGTTTTACCTTTCCTGCAGCTGTTTGTTCGTCAAAAAATTCATCTACCAGCTTGAGACTTTCTATTGAGTAATCAAGGTCCTTTCCCAGGCTTTTAAACGCTGCAATTAACCAGTCTGATGATTTTTTAATATCTTCTAATAAAGTTGCCATAAAATATTTGCCTTCCTCTATGAAAAGTTACTTAGGTGACTTTAAATAATCTACCTGACACGACGGAAGGGGTGCACATGCTCGCTGCGCTCCCAGAACACCCTCTGTTAAATTCGCTGCGTCGTTACACTCCTTGCTCATTAACACGGAATACCCATGCGGGCATTTTCGCCCATTTTAAACTCTCCTTCACTTTGCTCAGGATCGTTAACAAATGGCGGAAGGGGTGGGATTCGAACCCACGTTCCCCTTTCGGGGAAACCGCTTTTCGGGAGCGGCACAATCGGCCTCTCTGTCACCCTTCCAAAATCAAATCATTATTCTTAGTAATAACATTATCAATTTTGTCTCGTCTACCTGTCCCCCAAAGGGGGATCACCCTTCCGAAATCAGACCTCATATTTTACAATAACACTATCAATTTTATTGCGTCTGCCTGTCACCTGAAAGGGGGATCAC
>DATDWK010000093.1:0-7664 GCA_035289685.1 Candidatus Dojkabacteria bacterium | reverse complement strand
ATAATTTGTTTCCTGATTACCTCTTCGGGTTCAAAAATATCTATAGTATTTCCAAGACTTTTACTCATTTTCCTTTGCCCGTCTGTTCCCACAATTTTGCCAGTAACCTTGGAAATATATGGTTCCGGCAAAGAAAAAACTGGTTTTTTATAAGTTTTATTAAAACTCTCAGCAATATCTCTGGTAATCTCAACATGCTGTCTTTGGTCTTCGCCAACTGGCACTGCATCAGGTTTATAAAGCAAAATATCAGCCGCCATTAGAATCGGGTAATTAAACAAACCCATATTGATATTGTCAATCTTAAAACCTTTTTGTAATTTATCCTTAAATGCGTGCATTCTCTTTAAATGTCCGTAGGAAACATAATTTCCAAGTATTATTGCTAGTTCGCTATGTTCATGAACGTCTGATTGTTTAAAGAAAACAGCTTTTTCCGGATCCAGCCCCAAAGCTAGATAGTCTAAAACAACATTATAAATATTATCTTCCAGAATTTTCTGGTCTTGAATGGTAGATAGTGCATGCAAATCAGCAATAAAAAAATAGGCATTTTCAATTTGATTCTGCAGTTCAATGTTTGGCTTAACCGCACCAAAGTAATTACCAATATGAAAAGACCTACCACTAGGTGTAATACCTGAAACAACAGTTTTAATTTTTTTGTCCATGAATTTATCTTAACAAATAATTTAAGAAATAAAAAAGCCCTTGCGAAACCCCAAGTACCGACAAACGTCTTAGGGAATCGCAAGGGCCTGTTATTTCCATTAATTAGGCTGTGCCACCTTGCTTTGCCTTAAAATTGCTTTTAAGGCCTTGTAACCGACTCTCAATTTATTCCCGATATCGACTTGAAGTATGGTAACGGTCTTCCGCCGGAAGAGCTATTTTTAAAATGTTGTGACATTTCAGGTTCACTCTTCTACGTATCCTTTCTGAATAATATATTCCAGAGATTCGTTAGGCCCATGCTCCTAACTCAAACGCAGATGATTAATGATATCATAAGTACTTAATATAACACAACTTGTTCTATATACTTTTATATTATAAACGAATATAATCAGGATATAAATTAACTCATAGTCTCATGAATAGAAGTTTTTCAGATAGTTTTCCTCTGCCTGCTTCTCATTATGATCTTCCTTTGTTAAATATCGAATCACATGAATTAAATATAGATGCTCCGGAATTAGACATGAAAGCAAACTATTTAGGATTCAAAGAAGCGAAAAGGTTTCCAATATGGCCTTTATTATTAGTTACATTAATTAATCTAACAGCAATCTTAGCCTGTAATAGGGGAGAGTGTCCTCCGGGACAGATAGAGCATATAGACGGAAAAGGTTATACCCGATGTGTTAAACCAGGTTCGGGAGATTATATTATTGATGGATCTGATAATTATGGTAGTAATTATTCAACAAATCCAGATAGCGTTTTTTCCTATACTCCAACTCCTATTCCTTTAGCAACTCTTTCTGCACCAACGCCAACCTGGCCTCCTCCTTACATTAATCCTTAAATCGGATTGTAATTATTTCCCAATAAAAAAAGCCCTTGCAGAATCCTAAAAACAGACAAACGTCTTAGGTATTTAACAAGGGCCTGAGATAATGCGTTAGTAATTTTTTAAAGCTGTTACACCAATTTGAAATTAAATTGATGATATCACAGATATTTAATAAAATGCAACTATTTTTCGCTAGGAATAGAAAAATTAACAGGTGAGTCGGGCGGGATTCGAACCCGCAACAAATGGCTTAAAAGGCCACTGCTCTACCGTTGAGCTACCGACCCAGATTTTGTAAAAAATAAACTTTTAAGAGAACTAATCAAAGAACTGCGGGAAAATTATACCTTATCTGTGCTTAATTGTTAACTTACGACTGGAAATTTTACTAGTGTCAAAGGGAAATCTAATAAATAGCATTTTGCAAATGTTTTAACTTTTTCAGCCTGCCTCTGATATCAACAACTAAACCGATAAAATCAATGCGCCAGTTATAATTAGCCTTATCATTTTCAGTCAGCCAGTACTGGCAGATTTTAACCAGCTTCTGTTTTTTTAAAGCAGAAATGGTCTGCCCTAAAACCAATAGTGATTCAGACTGCAGGCTTTTCACTTCCACAAAAACTACGGTATTTTCCTTTGCAGCAATAATATCTATTTCTCCGATTCTTTTGCGGTAGTTACGTTCTAAAATCCTATAGCCTGTACGTTTCAAATAATTGACTGCCGTTTGTTCGGCAGAGATTCCTTTCTGGCGTTTTGATTGAGTAATTGGTTTCATGGTATCTTTAAACTATATTGTTCCAGCATTAATTTTAAAGGTGTAAAGCTGGTTCTATGGATCTCGCTGATGCCTATTGTTTGAATTGCTGATCTATGCGTTTTCGTGGCATATCCCTTATTTATTCCCAGCTTGTAACCGGGATATTGTTTGGAAATCTGCACCATAAAACTGTCGCGGGCTACTTTGGCAATTATTGAAGCTGCGGCAATGGAATAGTGCCAGCGGTCGCCTTTGATGACTTGTCTGGTGTTTCTGCCGAACTTCCTAGCAAAATGTCCATCAATCAAAAAATAAGTACTCTCGTCGTAATAAAATTCAATAATCCGGGCAATTAGATCTTCGATAGTTCTGCCAATACCGATTTTATTTATCTGGGCTACCTCACCCACCATAACTTTGTGTTCGCTTTTGATCAGTTTTTTAGATAAATTCTCGCGAATTTTTGCAGCCAGTAGTTTTGAATCAGTAACATATTTTATTGGTCTTTGTGCTTTTGTATAAACATAGGCACCCACATAAACTGGACCTGCCCAGCAGCCGCGGCCTACTTCATCAATACCAATAACTCTCTGGAATTGCTGTTGAAATAGTTGGCGCTCTAACTTGGTAGTCGTTGAATTGGCTTTACTTTTTTTCTTTTTGCTGATCTGCTGCAGTTTTACCTTTTTCGTTTTTTTTGTCATCTGATTCAGCTGATTTATCTTGAATTGCTTCCTTAACAATTTTATCATCACCGTTTTCCTTGCCTTCTTCAGGAACAGTTACTTCTACTTCCAGCAATTTTGGACCGCGCGCCTTGCCTTCAGTCACTTTTAATGCTCTTTTGCCGATGCGTTTGCGCATATAATAAAGTTTGGATTTTCTGACAGCACCATGTTTTAAAATCTCAATTTTTTCTATAACCGGACTGTGCAAAGGCATAATTTTTTCCACACCGATACCATAGCTTATTTTTCTGACGGTAAAAGTTGTCCTTAATCCGCTACCTTTAATGGCAATAACAATCCCTTTAAATGTCTGCAGGCGCATTTTCTTGCCTTCCTTGAATTTACTTTTAACTGCAATGGTATCACCCACATTAAATTTCGGGAAACTCCTGAGAAACGGTTTTTCAACTTGTAAAAGTAACTCTGTATTCATTATGACTAATTAAATTTAAAATTTTTTAAATTCCGAAAAAATCCTGCGAATTTGCAACTATATATACTAAATTTGCACAAACACGATTTTATCATTTAAATCCTAAATAGACAAACGCAACTGGCTGAAAGGATATCTGTAGCAGGAATTTTCAGCGGTCTAGGTCGAGCTTTTGCGCCAATGCTTTTATTTCCCTCAGCTCCCTGCGGATATCCCTCAACATTATTTCCACTCCGCGCAAGCGTGAAACCACCTTGTAATCTTTGGGATCGGTGCCTAAAAAATAACCGCCGGGTTTTTTTAAAAGATCAGCAAGTTTCATCAATTTTTCCAAAGGAGGACTAATCCTGTCAGATTCATATCCTGAAATAGTCTTGTCAGATACTTCCAATGCTACACCTACCTGCAGCTGGGACAGCTTTGCTTCTTCGCGGGCTAATTTAATCCGCGCGCCTAATGAAAGAGCCATTGTAATAAAAACTAAAAAATATAAGTAAAATTAATCAGCATTAAGATATTTTCTGATTTCATCCCAGTTAAAACCTTTTCTTAATAAAAATGCAATCGCTTTCTGCTGTTGAAGTTTGGGACTTAATCCTTTTCCAGCCAAACTTTTAAGTTTCTTATTTAATAGTTCTTTAATAATTTCGTGCTCGTTTACTTTTTGATGCAGCAGACTGTTTTCGATTATTTCTTTTTCGATTCCTTTTTTATAAAGCTCCTGGCGCAGTTCAGCCCGGCTTCTGCCGCGGAACTGATTGCGGTTATCAATCCACCATAGTGCAAATTCCGCATCATTCAGATAGTTTTTGCTCTTTAATTCTACTATAACCGTCTCAATAATCTCTTCTGTCAAATAGCTGCGCCTTTTTTTAGCACCGGCAAACTTTTGCTCAAGATACAGCCTCACTTCATTTTCGGAACGCGGACGCTTACTAATCAGTTCCAGCACTTTTACCTGATAATCATATACTGCTTCCTGCTTTAAAATTTCCTCAAGCTCCTGTTCTGTTATTGGTTTATCTTTATAAAGAGCATATTTAACTACAGTTTCCTGTGAGAGCACCCCGGCAAATTCCTCATCTACAAACAAGTCAATTTTATTGGACTGTTTTTGGTTAACGCTTAATCTGCTGATTCTCATTATTAACAAACAAGCAAATCTTTATTTTTAAAATTCCCTAATACTGCGCCGACATTAAATAATAAGCATAAATACCAGGTTTGATCTGCTTCAACGCACTTAATTCCGGCTTTAAAATCTGCAATAGCGAGAATCCGTAAATACTTCCAAGATCCTGATTATCCTCATATAAAATATAGGTGGGATTGTCCAGGCTGGCTAATTGTGCAGCAGCACTGCGTGCTTCTTTTTCTTCGCCAAGCGAATCAACCAAACCGTTTGCCTGGGCATCTTTACCGCTGTAAATTCTGCCGTCGGCAAGTTTCTTTATCTGGTCAACTGTTTTCTTACGGCCCTTGGCTACCACGTCAATAAAACTGTCATAAATATCATCGGCAACACCCTGCAGCAATTTATATCCTTCACTATCTTCGTTCATCAAATCTGATAATACTTTTAGTTTGCCTTCAGAATTTACTACTGTAATTTCCTTAATACCGATTTTCTCATATAAACCCGTAATATCAAGCGAGCTGAAAACAACACCGATACTTCCTGTGATTGTGGAATCCGAAGCAATGATTTTATCTGCAGGTGCTGCAAGGTAATAAGCTCCGCTGGCGGCCATGCTCTGCATTAAAGCCACAACTTTTTTGCCTTTATTTTTCAACTCTAAAATTTCGTTGTAAATTTGCTTGGTGGCATAAACCTCTCCACCAGGAGAATCTATTCTGAAAATTACAGCTTTGACATTATCATCTTCCGCTGCGCGCTTGATTTTTTCAGTAATCCTGGTAACCATATCCGGGGTTTGAGTACCCCAAAAATCAGTTGTCGGAGTGGAGGTTATGATATCCTTAACGTCAATCACGGCTACAACCTGGCTGGAATCGCCCTGTTCCAGCAATTGGGTATCAGTTATAGAAGTCAGGCTGATGTTGAAAATCCAATAAAAGAAAACACAGCAGCATAACAATAATAATAAAACTAGAAAAACCAAGCCACCGATTAGAAAAAATTTTTTCCTGGTACTCATACGCGCAGTTTAAAAGGTTATTTAAAATTGGAAACTTTTTGAAAAAGAAACAACTTGATTATACACTTAAGAAAAATAATTAGTCTAGTTAAATTAGAGGAAAAATTTTTCAAACTTTAATCTCCAGCAGTTCCTCCCACTTGGTAGTAAACCTGCGGGACTTCATGGTCTGGTTCATCCACCACTTGGTCCGGTCCACGCCCTCTGCGGCAAACTTCACCGTGCCCCGGTTCATGCTCCTGTTGATGCGGTCGACAACCCTCATGGCTGCTGCCTGCCGCTGTTCCCTGTAAGGGTCGTAAATGCCGATCAGGTCATACTGCAGCTCGCTTTCCGGAATGATGCCCAGGGCAAGCACCCCGGCCTTTTTGTATTTATAGCCGCTGCGGTAAATCCTTTTTAAGCCCTCAACTGCATAATAAATCAGGTCAGGAGTATACGAGGTGGGCTCGAACATTTTAATGGTGATGGATTTATGGTACTGGCGGTGGCTCTTGTTATACAGATTGGTCAGGATAAACACCTGCATAAACACCGCTTTGGAATGGTCCTGGCGCAGTTTCTCCCCAATCTCGTTGCAGAAATAAGCAACCGCATTGGCAATGTTATCCAGTGATTCCTGATAATGGCCGAAGGACCTGGTGCTGGCGATCATCTTTTTTCTTTTGGGAAGCGGCTGCAAAGGAATGCAGCTGACTCCGTTTAATTCCAGCTGGGTGCGCTCGCCCATGACCGTCATGTGCTTTTTTACGGAATACGGCTGGGCATACTTCAAATCCCTGGCCGTAAAAATGCCCAAAGAGTTAAGGTATTTGGTGTACTGCCTGCCCACCCCCCAGATGTCGCCGACCTCGACCTGATCCAGATAATAATCCGGATCATCCCGGCCCAGTAGGCTGAAAGTGCCGCCGGTTGCGGGATTTTTTTTGGCAATTTTATTGGCGATTTTTGCCAGGGTCTTGGTGCTGCCCAGACCGATGGAAACCGGGATGCCCGTCCACTGCAGCACAGTACTCCGTACCTGCTTGATAAATTCATCCCAGTCAGGAATTTTCTGGTTTGACAAATCCATAAAAGCCTCGTCAATTGAGTACACCTCAAGACTGGGCGTAAAATCAGACAAAATTTCCATGACCCGCTGGGACATATCGCCGTAAAGCGTGAAGTTCGCTGAAAACAGCCGGATGTGTTGCCGCGCGATCACTTCCTTGTATTCAAACATGGGCGCCCCCATGGGTATGCCCAGCTTTTTCACCTCATGGGAACGCGCAATGATGCAGCCGTCATTATTGGAAAGTACAGCTACCGGAACATCCGCCAAATAAGGCTTGAATACGCGCTCACACGAAACATAAAAATTATTGCAGTCTATTAGCGCAAAAATTGTATTGTTTATGTTATACTAGAATAAAAAATATGTTCTTATTTTTGTTCTGGTCTATTTAAATCTATCACAAATGACAGGGAAAAAACAAGAACCCAAAGCGCACAATAAGATAGTGGGATTCCCCTCGCCGGCAGAGGATTTTGCAGAAAGAGACCTGGACCTGAATGAATTTTTAATCAGGCACCAGGCCGCCACTTTTTTCCTCCGGGTTCACGGCGACGGACTGATAAGCCTGGCCGGACCAGGTGCCGGTGACGGCGCCATACTTGTGGTGGACAGGTCTTTGAATCCGGCAAATGATTGTCTGGTAGTAGCTATATTGGACGGCGAATTTGTAGCCGGACGCCTGCGGCAAATCGGAAAAACACTTTGCCTGCTGCGCGCCGGTTCCGGGCAGCCGCAACCGCTTCCTGTCAACGGCGACACGGACTTCAGTGTCTGGGGCGTAGTAACCGCAATCATTAAAAAGCTGATATAATAGATTACTAAGAGATCTGCCTCCTCCAAGCTGACAAGTCAGAAAGTCGTCGGCAGATCTTTTCGAAATCATTTAAATCAAATGTAAGCAAAAAAATGTGCGGCAGATTCACCCTGGATCCGGATAAAAGATTTTACCCAAGATTTAAAATTAAGGACGCAGTTTACGACGTCAAACCGCGTTATAATATTGCCCCGGGG
>DATDWK010000092.1:0-6926 GCA_035289685.1 Candidatus Dojkabacteria bacterium | reverse complement strand
AAGGGAATCGGGGGCTGGCCTTCCAGCTGGTTTTGATATTGCCCGGGATAACTGGGCGCTCTAGTTCGGCCATGGGGAGGATTGAATATCTGCACAGTCCTGCGTTCAACAACATGAGGCGGATTTGCCGGCTGCAAAGGCTGCGGCAGGTTTATGGTAATATTGGTTGGAGAGGGTTGCTGTGTAGATGGGGCCTGGGTATAGGTCCCTGGAGTAGCAGAGGCCGGCAGGTTTTGTTTTACTGATTTATCCGCTGCCAGGTCTTTTCTTAAATTTTTTACCAGATTTTCTGTAACCAGGTCAAAAATTATTATAATAATTATAGCAATCAGTGTTGATGTTTCAAAAGTAATTGTACCCACTTTATAGGTAGGCAAAATACCGGTAAAAGGTTCATAAATGATTGCTGAAACACTGTAGATAAAATTTACAAATAGACTTATGACATTTGCTCCGGTGATTTTTAAAATAAATCTGGTTATTAAAAAGAATTCAATAAATTTAAAAACACCATCAATAAAAGTATTGATAATGTCCAGTTTTGTAGGTTGGGTGACTGAGGTAAATAGTTTTGCCGAAAGTAATGCCAGGATAAGGTAAAACATCATGGCTATTACAGAATATACTTCAAGTAAATTCCGTGTAGCAGTTGTTTCCAAACTGGGATAAATTCCCTGAAAACTCCCGACAAAATTATGGGAAAGTTGATACCAGAAAACTACGAATCCGGCTTCCGGATTCGCTCCGAGTAATTTTAAAAGGATGCGGACGAAAATAATGGCGACTATAAAACCAAAAATACCGAATACCAGGGTATTTATTATTCGTCTTACATTACGGGCATCATCCATTATTTTTTTCAGCTAACAGTTAATTAAATCCTATTAATAACTATTGATATTATGCACTAATTTTAAAAACTCGACAATTCTCCGCTTAATGCCCAGGGTGTGCATTTTGTAATGTTAATCTGTACGTAATCTCCGGGTTTTAAATTTTTCTTGCTTATAAAAATAATATCTTTGGCATTGGCTGTTTTACCCAGGTATCTAAAACTGCTGGTTTGGTTCTTATTAATTTGTTGTTTAATTACCAGAACTTTCTGTTCAGTACCCAACATTTTTTGGTTATTTTTCAGTGCAGTTTCGGTTAGAATCTTATCATTTAAATAGTTTTTTCTACGGGCTTTTTCTTCTCCTGTCACATCGTCTTTTAACAGACCTGCAGCAGTGCCTTTGCGTGCCGAAAATTCCGAAATAAAAGCCATGTCAAATTCTAATTGTCTCATTGTTTTAGCTGTTTCCAAAAATTGCGTTTCGGTTTCTCCAGGGAAACCCACAATAATATCAGTGGAAATGCTTACACTGGGGATTGTTTTTCTGAATTGCTGCACCTTTGCTGAAAATTCTGCAACTGTATATCTGCGGTTCATTCTTTTAAGTATTTCATCAGATCCTGATTGCAGCGCAAAATGCAAGTATGGACGAAAATGCCTGCTGGTTGCCAAAAATGAAATTAATTGCCTGCTCATGTAATTGGGATGTGAAGAAACAAAGGTAATCCACCAGTCTCCAGGAATCTGATCCAGTCTTTGGAGAAGCTGTAAAAAATCTCTAGGATTATTTTCGTTTTTGTTTTCCAGCAATTTTTCATTCAATCCCGGGATTTTGGTATTGGCAATCATACCCTGTTTAATTTCTGCATCAAATTTGGGATTGATCCAGCGGTTTACAGTCTGTCCCAGCAACGTAACATCTTTATATCCTTGCGAAACCAGTGTTTCTACTTCAGTTATTATTGAGGTGGCGCTGCGGCAGACTTCCCCACCCCTGGCAAACGGAACAATACAAAAAGTACAAAAATGATCACATCCTACCGAAATAGGCACATACACTTGGAAATTGTTGGATATTTTCGGGTGGAATGAAAGATAAAATTCAGGCTGATCCAGGGCAGGTTCTGTTGTTAAACCCAGTTTTAGAGGCAATTTTGCAAAGTCTTTAGTTTCAATGACTAGATCCAGCCAGGGCATTTGTTTCTTCAGCTGTGCTTCCCTGCTCTCCTGTGTCATTTGAATTGGCGAACCGGTTTTAGCAACACCCCGCCAACTGCGCCGTGCCATACACCCTGTAAGCACCGCTTTTAGTTCGGAATTTTTGGCTTTCAATTCCTTTATTTTATTTCCTTGTCCGATTACCCTGTCTTCAGCTTTTTGTCTGACAGAACAGGAATTCAAGATAATCAAATCGGCTTCGTTAACATTTTCCGTTACCCGGTAACCGGTTTTTTCTATGATACTGGCGAAGCGTTCGCTATCGGCAATATTCATTTGGCAGCCAAAAGTGCGCAAGTAATATTTTTTAGATACTCGTAAGTTCTGCATAATAAGTTTAATTATACTAAAAATTTTGTGACCGCCAAAATGTTCTTACGTTTTTGACAGATACGATTAATTTATAGATTAGAAAAATTAAAATAAAATGTGCGGAATTTTTGGTTATGTAGGCAAAAAAGATGCAGCAACCACGGTGATTAACGGTTTAAAACGCCTTGAATACAGGGGTTATGACTCCTGGGGTGTTGCCGTAGCCCATAAAAACCGGCTCGATTTAATTAAAAAGACAGGTGCCATCGGCGATTTTATTAAAGATAATAAATTACCCAAGTCATATATCGGTGTGGGACATACCCGCTGGGCCACTCACGGCGGAGTTACTGAAATTAATGCGCACCCGCATTTTTCTACGAATAAAGAATTTGTTCTAGCACAAAACGGCATAGTTGAAAACTACTTGGATCTGAAAGAATTTTTAAGTAAAAAAGGCTTTAAATTTACTACTCAAACGGATACTGAAGTAATCGTCCGTTTAATAGAAGAAAAAATGCTTAAGATCAACGATATGCGGGAAGCAGTCAGACAGGCTTTTTTAGAACTGCAAGGACGCAATACCATAATTTTATTGTCAAATAAAGGGGATAGGATGATCGGAGTTAGAAATGGATCTCCATTGGTACTTGGTATAGGCAAAGATGAGTATTTTTTCTCTTCAGATACCCTTTCTTTTGCTGATAGGACCAATAAAGTTGTCTATATTGATAATATGCAGATGGCTGAGTTTTATCAAAGAAGTGTTAACCTTTATAATATTAAAAATGGCAAACAACAACTGTATAAAATAATTAAATTGCAGCAGGGTGAAATGGCAATAAACAAAGGAGAATATGATCACTTTATGTTTAAAGAAATTGAAGAGCAGAAATATACCTTAGCTGCGGCAACAGGATATTCTCAAAAAGAACTGGCACCGCTAGTTAGCGCAGTAAAAAAAGCCAGGACAGTCTATACAATCGGGGCTGGTACTGCTTCATATGCAGCAGGTCAGGTTGCCTATTTTTTAAGGAAATATGCTGGGATTAATGCTGTAGAATTGCGTTCATATGAGTTTTCCAGTTTTAAAAAATTTTTAAATAAAAAAGATTTAATAATTGCCGTAAGCCAAAGTGGAGAAACGGCTGATACCATCGAAGCTTTAGAATATGCAAAGGATCATAATTTAAAAATTGCCAGCATAGTTAATATGATGGGTTCCACTGTCACCAGGATGTCTGATTTTCCATATTTTTGCAGATCGGGTCCGGAAATCTGTGTGGTTTCCACTAAGGCTTTTACAGCGCAGGTTGCCTGGGGATTATTATTGGCATTTTCAGTCAAAGGTAAGCAAGCAGAAGTAAAGAAATTGTTGAACAAAACTACGGAATTGGTGAATGAAATTTTTAAACCCAGTTTTTTTAAACAGTTAAAACGCTTAGCAAGGAGATTGTTAAAATACGAGCATTTTTTTGTATTAGGCCGCGAACAGAATTATTATATTGCTTTAGAATCTGCTTTAAAAATTAAAGAAACGGCATATAAGCACGCAGAAGGATTTGCGGCAGGAGAATTAAAACACGGAGTGATTTCTTTGATTGAAAAAAACACACCGGTATTTGCCATTATCTCTAATGATGAGCATCAGCAGGACTTAATGAGCTCTATTGCCGAAGTAAAAGCACGCGGAGCGAATACTTTCGTAGTTGCCAGGGAAAATAATCAGCTTTTTAATAAATTTATAAAACTTCCTGATTTAAAAGAAGCAGACCCTTTAATAAATGTGATTCCTTTTCAACTTTTTGCTTATTTTATGGCAGTAGCATTAGGCAACACCCCAGACCGCCCTCGGAATTTGGCAAAAAGCGTCACTGTCAAGTAAAAACTATCTTTGTGTAAGATTAAAAAATTAAGCATTTTTGACAAAGTTATTTAAAATATATTTAATATAGCTGCGGTATAAAAAAATATAGTTCATTACTAAATTTATTTTTTTAATAGAAATAATGGCGGATTTACAATTATTTGGAACCGATGGCATCAGAGCCAAAGCCAATTTTTACCCTCTTAATACTACTTCTTTAATGCAGCTTGGTAAATCACTGGCTGAATTTACCAAAAAGAGAGTAAAACCTAATCCCAACAGGTCTTATAAGGTAATTATTGCCAAAGATACTAGAAGGTCAGGCTACATGATTGAACAAATTTTAACAGGTGCTTTTTTGAGCCGTGGAGTTGATGTGATGACAGTCGGACCCATGCCTACCCCTGCTCTTTCACATCTGGTGCGCAGTTTTGCACTGGATCTGGGAATTATGATTACGGCTTCGCATAATCCGTATTACGATAATGGCATTAAAATTTTTGCCAATGACGGAGCCAAACTCACTAAAGATGAAGAAATTACCGTAGAAAATTTTTACTTTAAAACTAGTTTTAATGGTAACGAGGATGTCGGACGGGCCAAAAGAATAGAAAATGCCGCAGGAAGATATATTGAATTTATCAAAGCAACTGCAGACAATATTTCCCTGGCAGGTTTTAAAATTGTTGTTGACTGTGCGAACGGCGCTGCATATAATTCTGCTCCAGATGTCTTCAGCGAATTGGGTGCCAAAGTGATTCCCATTGGCATAGACCCTAACGGTTATAACATTAATGATAATTGCGGAGCTCTGTACCCCGAACATGTAAAAGCAGCGGTGATAAAAGAAAAAGCTGATTTAGGTATTGCTCTTGACGGAGATGCCGACCGGGTGATTATGGTTGACGAAAAAGGCAATATTATTGACGGTAATTACATTACTGCTTTACTGGCAAAATACCTTTTAGAAAAAAGGAAATTGAGGAAAAATACTGTGGTAGTAACAACTTACAGCAATCTGGCTTTGGATTTTGAATTGCAAAATTTCGGCATTAAAGTTGTCAAAGTTGTGAATGGCGATCATGAAATTTCTGCAATGTGCAGAGAAAGAGGCTATAATTTCGGAGGAGAGTTTTCCGGTCATTTCATCTTTTTTGATTTTACCGAAACCGGAGATGGAACTTTAACTGCCCTTATGGTTTTAAAGGTTATGCAGGAAAAAAAACAATCACTTTCAAAATTAGCCTACACTTTTAAAAAATTTCCCCAAAAGATATTTAACGTGGCAGTAAAAGATAAAAAGCCGTTGGAAGAACTCCCTGAGTTTTTACAAAAACTTAAATCCTGGGATAAAAAATTCCAAAGAAGAGGTAGAGTTTTTGTTAGGTATTCAGGAACCGAGAATTTATTAAGAATCATGGTGGAATCAGAAAAAGAAGCAGATGTTAATAACGCAGGTGAAGAACTCTCGAAACTTGCAAAAAAATTATTAAATTAATTATGGATTTACAGGATTTTTTTTCAAAAATAAAGGCACCGGGATTTATTATTAAGTATTTTAATCAGGATGATTGGTATTTAATGGTCGGTAAGTTAAAAAAATTATTAAAAACAGAAATAAAGAAGTCGGCTGTACACTCTGATAATTCTACACTGAAAATATCTGGAAAAGTCAGAATAGGCAATAATTGCCGTATTGGTGATTATGTTGTCATAGAAGGTCCGGTATATATTGGAGACAATGTGGAAATAGGTCCTGGTGTATTTATTAGACCGGGTACTATTATTTCTGATGAATGTGTAATTGGACACGCAGCTGAAATTAAAAATAGTTTAATGATGGCAGGCTCTAAAGCATCCAACCATTGTTTTGTAGGAGACAGTATTATTGGTGCAAATGCAAGAATCGGAGGTCATTGTGAGTTAGCAAACCGGAAATTTGACCAGCAGGATATTTTAATAAATTATAAAAATGAAAAGTTACCAACAAAACTGGATAAGTTCGGGTTAATTTTAGGTGAAGCAGCGAGATTAGGAGGAGGAGTTATCACAGCACCAGGAACAACTATAGGTAAAGGAACTTTTGTAAGTACGGGATTATTTGTAAGTGGTTATCTACCGCCAAAAAAGTTTGTCAAAATTAGACAAGATTATTTAATAACTGAAAATAACTTCGCAGGTACTTTACATAATAAAAGTAAACTTTTCGAGAATTAATTTTTAATTATTATAAATGAAAATAACTAAAGCGGTAATCACTGCTGCAGGTTATGGAACCAGATTTTTACCTGTAACCAAGACAATCCAAAAAGAAATGTTGCCTATTTTGAGCAAACCCCTGGTAGATTATGTAGTCGACGATTGTATTAAGGCAGGTATTCAGGAAATAATTTTTATCGTCAAAAAAGGTGATGAACAGCTTAGACACTATTACAGTGAAGATCGTGAGCTTTATAATTACTTTGAAAAAATGCAAAAATTGGATAAATACCAATTGGTTGAAAATCTGCATACTAAAGCCAAATTTACCTTTGTTGAACAGCCAATTGAAGCTGTTTACGGATCTGCAACTCCGGTCAAACTTGCAAAAGAATTAGTAGAGAATGAAGCAGCCTTTTTAGTTTTTATGGGAGATGACTTTATTTTTAATACAGACGGTTCTTCTGAAGCAGCTAAAATGATGGAGCTTTTTCA
>DATDWK010000091.1:0-2963 GCA_035289685.1 Candidatus Dojkabacteria bacterium | reverse complement strand
CTCGATCAATTTTATATCACCGCCACCTACGGCAATAGAAGGACCATATCCTGCGGCATTATTAAAAGTTGTATAGCCCCATGGTTCTAAAATTTCTTTGATAAAATTGTCAACACCAACAAAGTTTGCCAACAAAATTGCCGGTATATTCTGCGAATCAGTAAGCTGTATGCGTACAGGCCTGATTCCAGTAAAGCCTCCGCTGTAATTTTTCGGTTTATAGTTACCAATCTGTATTGGAATATCCGCCAGCAATGACCCCGGAGCTATAACACCTCTTTGCATTGCATAATAGTAAAGCATGGGCTTCATCGAAGACCCGTAGGATTGCAGAGTATCAGGAATATTTACAGCGGGTTCAAATTTGCAGTTTATTCCAGGAGTGCAGCCCTCAGGCACAGCCTTGCCGTAATAGTCCT
This sequence comes from Candidatus Dojkabacteria bacterium, assembly GCA_035289685.1. Taxonomy (GTDB): domain Bacteria; phylum Patescibacteriota; class Dojkabacteria; order B142; family OLB20; genus DATDWK01. The sequence continues at coordinate 2,544 of DATDWK010000091.1, read as the reverse complement.
TGGATCCCACCCAGGCAAGCACCTGTCCGTTTTTGGGATTAAGAGCCACCATTGCTGCATTTTCTGCGCCAAAACGCCGGCCGCCATTGGGATCTTCCACACCTTGTTTAACGCGGTTTTCGGCATAATCCTGAAAATCCAGGTCAATTGTTGTATAGATTTTGTAGCCGCCTGTTTCCACCTCGGTCAAAGTAAAAGATTCCCCGTTGTTATATGGTCTTTGCTGCAGTAATTTCTGCACGTAAAAGACAAAGTGCGGTGCATTAATATCGATTCTGGGTGCCCGGTATGTTAAAGCAGCTTCACGAGCTTCGCCGATCATTTCTTTGGTGAGTATCGGGTCATTGTAACCATGCAGTTCTTTGGCCGAATTGTTAATATGATCCAGATAATTTTCCATTTGATCCAGTACATACAATGATCTTTCTTTTACTTTTTGCTGGGCTTCTTCAGGAGAGCTGTATACTGATTTAGTAGGGGAGAGCCGCGAAGGGTCTTTGGGAATTGCAGCTAATACTGCCATCTCTGCCAGGGTTAAATCCTTGAGTTCTTTGCCGAAGTAAAAACTGGCTGCACTTTTTAGTCCGTAAAGATTGCTGCCTTCGGGGACAGTATTAAAATACATTTCCAGGATTTCATCCTTATTGCGGATACTTTCTATTTGCAGTGATAAGATAATCTCGCTGACTTTTCTGTTGATGGTACGGTCGGTCTTATTTATAACTGTTGTGGTAATCAACTGCTGGGTAATAGTGCTAGCGCCGCATTCGGATTTTCCAATAATTTTGTTGATAGCGCAGCGGATCACGCCTGGAATATCCACACCGCTGTGTTTATAAAAATCTATATCTTCCGCTGCCAGATAAGCCCACCTCATGAGTTCGGGTACGTCCTCAATATATACGGGATCGCGGTTTTCATCGCCGAATACCCGGTAAAGCAGCTTGCCGTTGCGGTCATAAATTTCACTGGCAGTGTCTTTTTGACCAAAAGGCTTGTCAGGGCTCGGCAATTTTTCTGTCAAAGACTGCACCCAGGACAGTGTTAATAATCCGCCGATAAATAAGAAGATTAAAAACAATCCACCGGTAAGCTTTAAAATGCGGCGGGCCCTTTCCGAACGCAGTTTTGCAAAAATTCTTTTGCGCAAAGATTTAATCGGCATTTGCTTGCCGTTACCGGCATATTTTCTTTTTCCAAAAAAGGAAAAGTTCTTGTCGCGGGACCGGGATTTATTCAGTTTTATTCGTGTTGTATATGCCATAAGCTATAATTGTAGCAAATTTTAAATTAAAAAATAATTATACCTCACTCCCTGCGTTAGCACGACCGTCGTTTTTGAAAAATTATTTTTTCTAATTTTTGCATTTTTATTATATATGATAGACAGGCTAGGTTACAGTTACATTTGGCATTCTTGTTCTTTTTTATTTTATTATAGAGACTAACATTAATAATATATTCGAATATTTACGCAAACCTCTGTCATGCGGAAAAAAATATTTTATCACATCAGCCAAGAGAATTTTCTGCTGAGGCTGAAAAGTGAGGTAGTGAATGAGATTGTTAAATTCTTAGCAAAAATTCTTTACAATAATCCTAAATCCCCAACAGATTGTATTTCGTCTCTAACTTTATTGACCATGGCATTGAAACCAATAGGTTTTACTTGAGGTACTCCTATTATTATATCCCTTATAAATATATCAAAAATTATTTTTTCATTCTTGGTATAGAATAAAGAATCCTTTTCAAGTAAATATTATTGATATATAATTTCCAATCTTGATTTTTTATATTTTAAAATATTGAATTTATTCAAATTAATTAAAAATTTAACGAATCTTACTACTAATAACCTCCTTGTTATTATTATTCTAACACATCGCTGGGAGGTGAATTTTACTAAATAAATTTTTTTAGAATATTTATTACCTCCCATAAGGGAGGTTTTTTTTTATTTAAAAACTTAAACATGTCAACAGAGGCTCTTACTAAAGAATTAGATTTTTTTCAAAGTCAGGTAAACTTATTATTGCTGACGAGAGATAGATTTGGGCTTTTTGCAAGACACCCGGGTGAAAAACCAGCTGAGAAAAGAGAAAAAATTTTTTTGAGAATGGTTTTGGCTGGTGAAGGGTTACCTAATGTAAGCGCCCATCGGGAAGATTTAGTAGCCGGAATCGCTATTGGAGATATTATTGTCGGCACTGTAATTCCCAGACTTTTCCAAGACATAAGTCTGATTGATCAATTGGTTACACCATACTTGGGCAACAAAGCCATGAATTATTTGCAAAAATATATAGCTCATCATGGAATGGAAACACACGATCCTGTAATTAGTAGAACTGATATGCTGCTAAGTAATGTGGGCTTGAAAGCATTAGAAATTAATCCTGATGGTCCAGAGGGATTCACTTTATCATGGGCTAGAGAACAAATTGACCAGCAATTTAATCCAAACGAAAGACAAACACCTACTAATGGCTTGTGGCGCTGGTATATTAATAGTTTTGAAACCGTAATTTCACGTTATGAAAG
>DATDWK010000090.1:0-8885 GCA_035289685.1 Candidatus Dojkabacteria bacterium | reverse complement strand
ATTTAGAGTGAGGCGGTTTTTCATTTACGACAGTTGAAAATTAATAAGGGAATCAATAATAAATAATTTAGCATAGATGAGAATTTAAGTGAAGAATTTAGGAAACTATTTGTTCCCAGTGACCTGTAATATCTTCGTTACTGATTCTTAACATCCTTCCATTTAAAGAACCGGTTTCATTCTCCGCAACATCGCAATGGCCTGAACTCACTACTTCAGTATATCTTCTACGAGTATTATAGAAACTGCAAGGACTAATTCTTTCGCTATCAACATACCTTCTGTCAAATTTTTTACAGCCACTACATAAAGCACTAGCGCAAGCTATTAATAATTGCCACTCATCCATTTAAGTTAAGTATTGATTTATTAAGTCGTCAAAATCCTCAAAACTGGAATATAAAAATGCCTTCCATCCGAATTTCTCTGCTCCCAGAACATTTTCCTCATCGTCATCCCAGTAAATTATATCACTTGCTGCAAATTTAGTGACATTTTTTATTTTCCGCTTATTATGAGTAATATTGACTATAATTAAATCAGTCACCTTTTTATAAAAAACTCTTTCAGGCTTTAGACAGTACAAATCTGCAGATGAATAAAATCCGTCAAATTCCTTCCCCAGTCCGAGCTCTTTTTTCACATATGTGGTACGATATTTTTCATTATTGGTTGCCACATAAACAGCTACACCCTTCGCTCTTAATAATCTTATTAATTGCAAAACATCCTTATTAATTTCACTTTCACCATGGAACCAGAACTCCAGTAACTCCTCGACACTGCCCTGCCAGCCCCAGCCCGGCAAATATTTTTTTATACTCTCTTTTAAATCTTTTTTGTCAATTAAACAATCCTTGAATTCATTTTTGAAAAACTCATTAATCTTTTCCGGTGGTACTTGATACTCCTCTGCCAATCGTGCACTAAATCTGGTTGCCTTTTTGATAACCACGCCATCCTGATCGAGTACCAATGCTTTCATTGCTTACTTATTAATAAAATAAAAAAATTCCTGGAATTTTAACACGAAGATATAGATAACACTAATGTATTAGAATCATTAAACCACTCCCATAGCGATTAACGCACCCCTCAAATTAATAAAAGCAAAAAAGATCACCAGCAATCCGGCAACCTTAAAAAATAAATCCGACTGCAGTCCTTTGGAAAACTTAATAGAGGCAAAGCTGATCAAACCCAGCATAGGGAATGTGCCTAAGGCAAAAACCAGCATGGTTAAAGCCCCCTGCAGAAAATCCCCCGTGGACAATGCCGTAAACTGTGCCGCCTGGGTAAAGCCGCAGGGCAGGAAAAAACTGATTATTCCCAAAAACAATGCGGTAAGATTGCTGCGCTGGCTTTCAAACGACAGCGCTTTTTTCGCTATTGACTTGGGCATACGCAGCTGTAATTTGCCAAGCCTCGGGAAAATATTCAATAAATTGATCCCGACAATCAGCATCACCAAAAATAAGGCCGTATTCATGACAAAAGTGGCTGTCTGGGACAAGGCAAAAATTCCTCCGGCAATCCCAATCAATCCCCCCAAGAAAAAGAAACCCACAATTCTTGACAAGTGAAAAACTGCCAGTGGCTTTGCTCTTTCAATATGGCTGTGCTGCATCAGATTGGAAGAAAACGAGAGCACCAGACCCCCGACTACTGCCATACATGATGAAAGCGAAGCAATTATACCTGTGAATAAAATAAACGGCAGGTTGACTTCATTGGTATTTAAAACATTTACAATACCCACACGCTCCAGCAGCAAAAATAATCCGATAATTATAAAGGAGATAAATCCCGCCTGCAGCAAATTCATCCAGTTGACTGAATGCATAATCCTGCCGTTTTCTTTTAGAACCACATAACCGGTGTCTGTAAGCAGTTCATTTACTTTATCAATGACTTTTTCCAGATTGGCTTTTTTAGCCAGGTTAAAATAAACCTTTTCATCCATTAGCCTGGCGTCAACTGCGGTCACTTCCGGAACTTTTCTAAAGCATTTTTCTATGGTGAGTTCGCAGGCCGGGCAATGCATGCCTTGGACTGCCAGCTTGTAGTTGTAATCGGATTTACTTTTTCTCATACAAAGCTAATTAATAAATCAATATATGATTCTTAGTAACTGTAACTTTTTACTGCAGTTTGAGCAACTTTAACCTTAAAGAATTACTCACAACAGAAACGGAAGATAAAGCCATGGCCAGGCCTGCAAATACCGGGTTCAAAATCAACCCCAAAAAGGGATAGAAAATGCCGGTGGCAATCGGAATACCCACAATGTTGTAGATAAACGCCCAGAAAAGATTCTGCTTAATTGTGCGCATAGTCATTTTGGAAAGTCTTATTGCCGCAGCTATCTTCGAAATATCTCCCCCCAGCAGAGTAATATCTGCCGTTTCAATTGCCACATCAGTTCCCGTGCTCATGGCAATGCCCACATTAGACTGTGCTAATGCCGGAGCATCGTTGACGCCGTCTCCGGCCATGGAGATGTATTTTCCCGTATCCTGCAATTCGCGGATGATATTGGCCTTGTCTTTGGGCAGAACTTCTGCATAGACCTTATCAATTCCCAGTTGTTTGGCAATAAATTCTGCGGTTTGCTGGTTATCTCCAGTCAGCATGACCAACTCAATTTTCATTCTATGCAAAGTATTAATTGCAGCTACGGCGTTGTCTTTATATGTGTCTGCCACACCTACTACTGCCAAAACTGTTTTACCGTCTGTTAAAATAATCGGTGTTTTACCCTCTTTTGTCAGTTTATTTATTAACTCTGATTCAAAGGCGACACTCAAATCCTCTATCAGCTTTACGTTACCTGCATAATAACTTTTACCTGAAATTTCCCCCTGCAGGCCTTTGCCTTCGATTATTTTAAATTCGCTGACCTTGAGCAACTGCACGTTCTCTTTATTCGCTTTTTCAGTTATGGCAATTGCCAAAGGATGTTCGGATGACTTTTCCAGAGAAGCCAACAGCTGCAGGGCATTTTTTTCAGAAGTTAGGTCGTTAAATTCTACAACTTCAGGTTTACCTTTGGTCAAAGTACCTGTTTTATCAACAACCAGAACCTGCACCTTCAGTAATTTTTCCAGCGACTCGGCATTTTTTATCAGGATGCCGTTTTCTGCGCCTTTGCCAACCCCCACTATGATTGCTGTCGGGGTGGCCAGACCCAGAGCGCAGGGACAGGCAATTACCAGTACTCCTGTAAAACACAGCAGGCCGAATGACAATGCCTGATTGAAGTCCATGAAACTCGGCCCGATTAACAGCCAGGCGGCAAGCGTTACAAATGCAATTACCAAGACAACCGGCACAAAAACCTCTGAAACTTTATCAACCAGATTTTGAATGGGCGCCCTGCTGCCTTGGGCCTCTTCCACCATTTTAATAATTTGCGCCAACAGAGTTTGCGAGCCGATTTTGGTGGCTTTAAATTTAAAAGCACCCTGTTTGTTGATAGTAGCGCCCACTACATTATCACCCGGACCTTTGTCAACAGGGATCGATTCTCCTGTAACCATGGACTCGTCAATTGCGGATCTGCCGTCAACGATTTCGCCGTCCACAGGGATTTTAGCGCCGGGTTTGACAATAATAATATCTCCTACAACAACCTGGCTGACCGGCAGCTCAAGCTCTTTACCCTCCCTTTCTACAAGCGCTGTTTTTGCCTGCAGGTTTAAAAGTTTTTCAATTGCTTCTCCTGTTTTGAACTTAGACCGCACCTCCAGATATTTGCCAAAAAAGATAAACCCCAAAACCACTGTAGTCACATCAAAGTAGTAAAAATCCGGCAGGTTCAAGGTTGTGCGGATTTGCGGAAACAACAGCAGAATTGTGCTGTAAATATATGCCACCATGGTACCGATACCTACCAGGGTATCCATGTTGGCGGCACGATATTTAATAAATCTGATTACCCCGTTAATAAATGGCCTGCCGACTATCAATAAAACAGCACTTGCCAGAATAAAGGAAATGCTGGCATAGGTATTGTAGGCAATAAAGAATTCCGGGAATCCGGTAATTGTCTGGGCCAGGATATCCCACATCATCAGCAAAAATACCCCCAGTGCCATTGGAAAAACTATTTTCGCTTTTTTCTGGTAATCAGCCAACTCTTTAAGTTTATAGTCTTTGGACTGTCCCATACCTAAATGCTCGGAATGATCCATCCCTGCTGCACCGCCATTTCCCTGAACCATTCCCGCAGTTCCGGCCATCATTCTGGCATGTTCTTCCGGGCTCATCCCGGCATGATCAGCAGGCATTTCCGGTCCTCCGGCAGTCTCTTTGTTTGCAGAATCAGCAGGCGCCAATAATAACGTATAACCCAAGGGTTTGATTTTTTCGTTAAACTTTCCCGGGTCTGTCTGTCCGGGATCAAATTCGATTCTAGCCTTTTCCGTGGCAAAATTAACGTCGCAGTCAACTACTCCGACAATTTTTGTCAGCGCTTTTTTTATGGTTAAGGCGCAGCTTGCACAATCCATACCCAATATCGGCAAAGTAACTTTAGTTGTTTGCATAATTATTCAGTACCTTTTAAATTAGAATACGAATATCCGGGAAGCTCTGTGAATATTTGGTCCAGGCGTTCTTTAACATTCGCAGGTTCCAGATCGCTGGCAAATTCTGCTTTGCCTTCCTGTACAGCAACAGCATCTGTTTGCGGTAACTCCTCAAGACTTATCTTAATTAAATTTAAGCAGCCGTGGCAATGCATGCCTTTGATTTCAATTTGGTATCTCATTTGCTTTTATTGTTTAAACTAACTACACTGATCACTTCCTGAATTAGCTTTTCTTTTTTTGCAGTGGTCTCTTTTGTGGACATTCCTGATATAAAACAGGTATGCAGGTGGTTTTGCAGTATTTTATCTGAAGCGGATTTTATCAGGCCGTTTACAGCAAGTATCTGCTGTAAAATATCTATGCAGTAAGCATCTTCTTCAATCATTTTCAAAATATTTTTTATATGGGTCTGGGCTTTTTTTAAAGCTATTACAGCATTTGTAGTACTTTCACTATTTACATGATTAAGCCGGTTTTTCATTTCAGCATGGTTGTGTGTAGGCATTTTTTTATATTTAATAAATAAAATTCCGTTATTTTAAGTAAATTTCAGGGAAAACCAGTACATTCCCATAGTGCATGTTCCCTTAACAGTAGTACCGGCAGCTTGTGCTGGGATTTCAATACTTGTGATCCCGGTAGTCGGCAGGTTTTTGCTGATGCCCAATGAAGGAATACGTAAACCCAGACTGCAGTCAAAAGTATTGGTAGTGGAAACTTGCAGAATCGAAGCAACACCTGCTTTTGCCTCAACAGTCCCGGGTTTGTACCCTCCTTTAGCAGTAATTTTGATTAACTGTTTACCGGTGGCAGGATCGGTCTGGGCTTGGGCAATATTGCCCCCCGTTGTTTCGTTCTGCCCCGAACCGGATAATATGAGCAATAAAAATACACCTATCACAACAACGGCAAAAATAAAGAACCATACCAGTCCATTTTTGCTATTTTGATTGTAATTCTTGTCCCTATTTCTTTTTGACATCGCAGTTTTAAAAGCTTATTGGAAATAATCTAATAACACTTAGTTTAACATAAGTAATCCATTTTAAGCATATTTTCATTTTTGTCAATACCTGCCCCCTAGGTATAAAGACCGGTATTGCTATCAAGAAATCTTTTTATACAAAAAGGAATACTTGAAAAATGTTATTACTTCCGGAAGGAAAATTTCAATGTCTTTTTGCTTGTTTTATTATTTAAATTCCCTACTTTCCAACTCTTTTGCCATTTCTTCATACTTTGCCTTGTCAATTTCCCCTTTGGCATATCTTTCTCTGAGGATCTCAATCGGCCATTTTCTTTCGGAAGCTGCTTTTCCTCCACTGGCTCCACTGGCAGCTTTAACAACAGCTACCACTACTGCAACGCCTCCGATTAAGACTACGGCTATAACTAAAATCCAGCCGATTAACATTGGATTAAAAAAACCCATCATGGTATTAAAAGTACCTAAACTATTATCAGTATAACTGCCGAAACCTCCAACAGTCCCCATCATTCCGCCCATCATCCCCATCATGTTGCCCATGCGCCCCATCATATTTAAGGAACTGCCGCTATTCACAGCACTGCCATTATAGCATCCCAGGTAGTTGCTGCCCATATAAATATGCCTGGCTTTCAAAGCTTCCGAACCCTCACCGCCCATCATATTGTCCATGAGTTCATGCACTTCAGCATCAGGATGCATCACGCTCATTAATGCTTCCCCCAGCTGCTCGAGCTGTTCCTGGCTGACTTTGCTGCAATCAAGCTGATCCAGGTTATCAATCCCCTGCTCTACAGTTATTTCATCCAGAACACTTTCTATTGAGGGCTCCTGGGCATGAACCGAGCCCAGATTCAGTTGAAAAAGCAGCAGCGCTGTTAAGAAAATTGCGGACAAATAAAGTAGACGAATCAGACCGGACATATTAAATTTCTGCAAAATAAGATATTTATACATTATAAAAAATTAAAATATTAAATAATTTTATCAATTATTGTTCTTTATTTAAATACTCTGTTTTGCCATATCTCTCTGCCCTTTTAATGTAGGGTTCCTCGGGCTCTTTGATAATCCGTTCAATTGTGATATGCCCTCCTGCAGAGGTAATCTCATAATTATAACCCGGATATCTTTGTAAATGATCTATAAACAAGGACGAAGGTTTATATTTAAACGAGGTAAGATTCCATATAAATACAAAAATAAAGATTAAAATAAAAGAAATCAACAAATTTCCGATAATACTTCCGACATATGCTCTAACTGTTGTATATCCCTTAAACTGATTGAGATAAGGAAAGATAGCAAAACCAATACCGGTGCCTAAAAGTAAACCAGTCACACTCCTGATAAAGTTGGTGCTTTCATAAAAAGGCAGAGTATTTTGCTGAACCGAGATGAATTCCGCAACCCCCTGCACTATTCCGTCTATTGCCAAAGGAAAAGTAAAAGCTACAGCCAAAATTACTGCGGACAGAGGCCTTAAAGGTTTGACTTTTCTAAAATAAATAATCCAGGCTGCCAGTGCCATACTGCCGAACATCAGCATCATGCGGGCATCCATGGCATACTGATAGTCAAATAAATGGTAGGATCTCCAGGGGCGTTGATGGCAAAACCACTGATAAATCCAGTAAATTATATTAGCCGGCGCTATCAGGCCCAGCTTGGCAAACAAAGGAGCCAAAACCGGTAATACGGTAAAAATACTTAAGCCGGCGGCAACAACCATATTTAAGCGTATTGAGAGATTTTTCATAAAAAAATTTACATTTTATCTTTAGACATTTTTTTAGCCATAAAAATCATTGCCAGAGGACAAATCACCATGCAGGCTGCCAGGATCAGAATCGGTAAAGAAACAAGAAGAACCGGTGCCAGCTCTTGCCATTTTATTGCTATAACCATTCCCATTATGACAGCAATTATGGATAAACCCAAAATTACTGCTAAAACTTTGGGATTAAAGCAGAAATGTAAAAATTTTTTCATCATAATAAAATAAAAATTAAAGATTACCAGCGTTTACAGCAGTCAATTATCTGTTTCATGAATTTTTGCAAGCGCAAATCTGACTTGAAAATATAAATGATAAAAAAGCCGAACCAGATTAAAATTAAAAAAATAACTGCTTCACTAAACTGACTGATACTTTTGTTTATTAAACTGTAAAAAATAAAAGTTAGGGTTAATAAAAACGGCAGCCTGAAAAGCAGTAAATCTTTTTTAACCTTACTTTCAATAAGATAATAAATACCGAGTATGCTCTGTCCCATCAATAATGCCAAAAGAGTTGTCTCCTGAAAATAACCCAGCCAATACAAGATCAGTAATAAAATCCATGCCAGGCTGACGCTTAGGCAAATAGCGCATATTTGTAATTTTGTCAGCGCTTTTATGCCTAACAACACAAAAAATAGTACTGAAATTGTAAGAAGCACCCAAAATAAATTGCTCATATTACAAACTGAAAAAATAATCCGCTAATGAACAACAGCGAAAAAGTTATCAGCAATCCCTGATATGGGATTAACTTGCCCTTTCTTAACCTGGATAACTTCTTACTCAAAAAAGGCGTAACAAGCATAATAAATGCTCCCAGCAAGGTTCCGATAAAATAGAGATTAAAAATATATGTAGTATTGAAGATACTTCCATAATCACCTCCCCAGGAAATGTATATTGAAGTATAGCGGTCCATGAATTGCATAACCGGCAGTATGGTAGTAATAAAAATAATTGCCGTGAGAATAAGCCGCTGTCTGGGGATAAACTGCCTGGTTATTAATCTGGACAACCATAATCCCAGGGACACGCCAAAAGCTCCGATAAATATGCCTACTACAATATCCTTAACGCCTAAAAAAGTTGCGCCGGTTGCGGCTAAACCTGCCCCGATCACGCAAAGAGGGCAATGGGCATACGCTTTAACAATAAAGACTAAAGGAGCACCCAGAAAAACCGGCACCACAGTCACCAATATTGTTAACTTTCTCTTCATGAAAGAAACTCAAATTATATCGATAAAAACAACTCATCTTCTTCTCCATCCTGGAGTTTGTAAATATCAAACGGGATAGTCTTTTCTCCGGGCATTCCAGGTGAGGAAGCAGGCATTCCCGGCAAAGCTATACCCCTGATGCTTGGCTTTTCAGACAGCAGTTTGTCGATTCCCTCAATGGGAATATGCCCTTCCACAATATAGTCAGCAATGACTGCGGTATGGCAGGCGCGTAAATATTCGGGGATATTCATCTCATCTTTAATTGATTGCATTTCATTTGTTTTCACAGTCTTAACTTTAA
>DATDWK010000089.1:0-7714 GCA_035289685.1 Candidatus Dojkabacteria bacterium | reverse complement strand
ATTTCCGTAAATTAGGTGCCAGACCGATAGGATTTAATATTCTGGACAAGCTTTCTGCAGAAACACCGGAGAAATTTAAAGATCTGGAAAATTGCGATTTCATCTATTTTTCCGGCGGCAGCCCTATTCATTTATATTTTACTTTAATCAATACCCCGTTATATAAAAAAGTCGTCAGCCTTTATAATAGCGGCGCTGTTTTGGCAGGCTGCTCGGCAGGCGCAATTATCTGGGGTAATAAATTATTTGACTATAAAAGCGTTTTTGAAAATAATGCTCCGGTAGTCTGGAAAAACGCCTTTAATTTAATTCCCTACGTGGTCATCCCGCATTTTGATAGGATTATGAGAGACATGTCCGAAATAAGCGGAAAATTACTCACAAATATCCTGCATCTGCAAAAAGGAAAGATTCTGGCTCTTGATGAAAATACCGCTGTTGTGATTAAAAACGAAAAGGAAGCGCAGGTTTTCGGTGAAGGGAAAGCTTTTGTTTATCAGGGAAGAGATCAAGCCAAGTATAAAGCCGGCAGTAAATTTAAAATTTAGAAAAACTTGATACATTACAATTCAGCTGGAGATTTATAGGGTGTACTTCTATCCCAGATAAAATCAAACATGGTTTTCATAGACCTTGTTACATATTTATCGGTAATTGTTATCACAATCAGGTCTCCTTTTTCATCGCTGCTGAAAATATTTACAGTATTGTCCCAGATGCGCACAGAATTCTTATCATTATACTCCGGTGGCAGTATTCGTATTTCTTTTAAATATTTTTTTGTATTAACCATAATTTCTTTATATGGTGCATTTTCAAAGTAGGTGCTTCGCTCAAGCTGTTTTATAAAAATACCTGAACTGCTTCTGCGTTTCGCATGATTTATAACAAAATTAATCATACGATTTTTCTGGTATAGACGATGTTGGCTAAGTACGATTTCTACAATTAATTTTTCTTTGCTTTGTTCTGATTCTAACAGGCATTTTCTTAGAGCTTCACCCCCATACTCAACCCTTATAAAGGTTTCTCTGTTTAATGATAGAGTTTGAGATTTTAAATTGCGAATATAATTTTCGATTAAGCCTTTATTGCTGTTAAATTCTTCGAGTTTTTGTTGGTAAAGTTTGATTAGATATTCCGGGCTACTTGACCTGAAGGTAGTACCGCGAATTTTGGGAGAGCTGATTAATAATCTTTTTTGCAGCAGGTTTTCTGCTGCTCGATATGCCGATGATTTGTCCATTTTTAAAACTCTGGCAATCTCTGCAGCAGTTTTATCCGGGTGAGTCAGAATTGCTTCATAAAGATTTTTTTCGTTTAGGGAAAGCCCTAATAATTCATATATTTTTTCCATAGTTGCATTTAATTCAACTTAATGATATTATTAAAACTAAATAAATTTAATTCTTTAAAGGTTCAGCTCAGTAATTAGTAGTAGTATATACAACTACCAATAATTTGTCAATATAATAATATGAATTGGATAACTTTCAGCTCAATCATGTTTGTTTTTTCTGTAATTATGTATTTGACCATACGTAAATTGCAAAAAGAGGGCATTGATAATAAAGTAATAAACTTCGCCCTGTTTGCAGGTGCAGCATTAGTGTTATTTGTCGTTATGCTTATCTCCGGTACCAGTTTTACTCTTTCCCTGGCACAGGCAGTTATTTTGATAGTTTCTTCATGGCTTTTCAGTTATCTGGGGAATATTTTTTCACTCCGGGGAATCAAAGAAGCTCCGAATCCCGGATATAGCTTAATCATTCAGAAAAGCTATGCGGTTTATACGGCTTTTGCATCATTATTACTATTCGGCTCAAGTCTTACCTGGCAAAAGCTTCTGGCTATATTAGTAGTAGTTGTTTTTTCAGGCCTGGTTGTCATTGAGACTAGGAAAGTAAAAAAAGAACTCACCGCCGCTTGGGTAATCTATTCCCTGCTGGCTTTTTTTATGTTCGGAAATCTTGCTTTAAGGTCCAAGTTTCTTTTAAATGAAGGTATGAATTCTTTGGCAGTCACATTTTATGCAATCTTATTTGCTTCAGTATTTTTTACCCTGGATTTATTTAAAAAGCCTAAACTGAATTTAAAGATCAGTAAAAAAAACAATCTTTATTTGGCTATTATCGGAATCAGCTGTGCGGTTTTTAATTACGCTATGGTTCAGGCGCTGGTTGATGCACCGAATGTGGCTTATGTAAACATCATTAATGCCTCTTCAATAAGTGCTTTAACAATACTATCTGCCTGGTTATTTAAAGATAAACTCACTCTGCGGAAATTAACCGGAATATTCGGTGTAATTATCGGACTGTTACTCTTGTTTCTTTTATAAAATTTCAAATTACATTAGCCCGATGCTATAATATTGGGCATTATGCAAAAATTCCTGGTTTTTGGCTTTCACCCCGACGACATTGAATACTGTTGCTGTGCAACTGTTGCCAAAGTAATTAAGCAGGGGCATAAAGTTGTTTATTGCATAGTAACCAATGGTGACAAAGGGGTAAACGGTAAAAAGTCCCATATTGCTATTAAAATCCGCCAAAAGGAGCAAAAAGAGTCAGCCCGGATTGTCGGAGTTGACAAGTTGATTTTTCTTAATGAAGTAGACGGGGAACTGGAAAATACCAAAGAATTGCGGAAAAAACTGGTTGCTGTTATCAGAAGCGAGAAACCCGAGATAATTATGACATTTGAACCGTACTCCCATTTCGATGACTTGTATGCTATGCACCGTGACCATAGGGAAGGCACCATGGCAGTTTTTGACGCTGCTTATCCCGCCAGCTGCACCCCGTCATATTTTCCGGAACTTTTAAAAAAGGGGCTGGAGCCTCACAGCATTAAAGAGTTCTGGTTTTATGCACCCACCAGACCCAATTATTTTATTAATATTGCTTCAGTGCTTAATTTGAAAATACAGGCATTGGCATCGCACATGAGCCAGGTCAAAACACATGAAATAGCCAAAGAAATCAAAGAGTTTGCAGCAATGATGGGCAGGCCCAAAAAGATTAAATATGCGGAAGCCTTCCGCAGGGTCAATATGGATTACAAGGATATAAATAATTACCGGGTATTTCCTTACTGTTAACTCATTTTATTGTATAATTGTACCTGTTTAACAGCTTTCTTATGGGTATTGTCGCTATCAGCAAATACAAAAATTTCAATCCCAGGATTTCCGGGATGAAGAAAATCTTTGAAATAAAAAGCCGATTAAATTTCGACTTCCTTGGAGTTCCGCTCGTATATGTGGTCAGGCATGAAACTTTTCTTTTTTATCTAAAAAATGGCAGATTGTCCTCGAATGATCAAAAACAGATCACTAAAATTGCCAGGAAAATGATTGCCAAAGGAAGCACCCACATGGTTTCAGTAAGGAGGGCATATTATCATCCTCAAAAACCCGACTTACCCGGCCCAAGGTTTAATGCCATGAAATCACCGCAAGATATTTTAAATGCCATTATTGAAATTTTTAAATTTGCGATCGAACAGAATTACTATTCTCAAAAAAAAGTACTTATTGAAGTCTTTTTCTATCCATTTATTGATCCTCCGAAAGTTAAATTCCCAATCACTGAAAGAACAGAATTACCAAGGGGAGGTGCTGCATTTGCCGTTAATAATGATGGCTCAGTTGTTAAAGTGCTAGCAGTGTATGGTTTTAACGAAGGTGTCCAGTCTTTGAGCAGTGTAGATGAATTTATTGTCGATACTAAAGAATTGGTTATTATGGAAAAACTTATTAGGCAGAAAACCGAAGGTCTTATCACAACAAGCAAAGAACAGTATGATATTTTATCCCTGCCCTTGTTTCTGCAATTCCGTCAAGTTATTAACGATTTGGAAGTATTGGAACTGGCAAAATTTGTTGCTGTTGCAAGCAGCCAGAGAGAGAAGCCGCAAAGAATTGAATACTCTTACGGGGACGGGGTCCTGTACGTTAATGAGCTCATTGATTATGAAATAACTGAAAACTTTACCATAGGCATTTCCAAAAAAGGCAAAGTAAAGGTGATAGCTTCTGAGCAGGATCTAAAAAAAATTTCGCGCAGCCCGGATGAAATCCTGTATATCTCCAGACGGATAGTTAAAGAGCGTAATTATGAATTATTAAATAAACTTGCTGCAGAAAAAAGCGAGCTGACCATTCTGTATCCCGGCAGCAGCGCCACAGCACATCCTATGAGGGTTTTAATTGACAAAGGCCACAATGCCTTTTTAGTCGGCACCAGGGAGTTTACCACCGGAGAGTATGTGGAAATTACCAGCAAAGAAAATAAAGTGGAAATTAAAAAAGTGGCTTTAGTAGAAAAGAATATCCTGCCGCTGGAGCTGGCGAATCTATTCAGCGTGGAGGTAATCGGCGGTAAGGCACAAAAATTAAGCCAGCTAATAAACCTGGGATACCAAGTACCCGAAGGATATGTCATTAAAGCAGGAGTAAACCACAGAAGTTTTTTAACTTCGTTAGAATTCCGGCAGTTTCTGAATAAATTGGATAAATCGGTAACTTATTCTGTCAGATCAAGCGCCAATGTTGAAGACAGTTATCTCAATGCTTTTGCCGGACAGTTCGAGTCGTTTTTACATGTCAAGCCTGGCGCAATTGCAGAGCACGTAAAAAAGGTCTGGCAATCAGCCAGGGCAAAACATCTGGATGTTCTGTTGAGAGACCTCAAAGCCCCTTCAGTAAAGATGGCAGTGGTGATTCAAAAAATGGTTAAACCCCAGTTTTCCGGAGTGATATTTGGCGCCAATTCAGAGACCAAAAATACTAACCAGGTAGTGATCGAGCTTGTAGCTGATTATGCAGATAAGCTGGTGAGCGGTTTGGCTTCAGGCCGCAGAATTGTTTTTGATAAATTCACCAAAACCATAGTTTTTGACAACAAAAAAGTCCAGGCTCCGGAGTCGACAATAAAAAGCCTTTTTGAGATGTATTTAAAGCTCGAGGAAAATTTCAACAATATTCAGGATGTAGAATGGACGATCAGCTCAGATAACGAATTATTTTTACTGCAAACCAGGGATCTTCTGGTTTAAGCAAAATCCGCAGCCATTTCCATCATTGCAGTTTTACCGTCTCCGGAGATGCCGTAAAAAGAAGAGATTTCGCGTAACAAGGGATCAAGGACCTCCTCTTTGATTGTTTTACCTTTGGTAGCGTTTACCAATGCTATTGTCGTGCCTTCTCCCCCGTCTGCCAGGGGAATCTTCGCAATGTTAATTTTTTGAAATTTCATCTGGGATTTTTTCGCAAACAAAATGCCTTTTACTATCGCATCCGCAGCCTCGACTGCAGACAAATTTCCTTTGAACGAATCCGGACAAACAATGATTTTCACGGCATTTCAGAGGATAATTCACAAATTATTAGAATTGGGCTAATTTTCGCAGATAGATATAGGAAATTCAAGCTAAATCTCCGGTTATTATTCTGATTAGTTTTTTTCTGGCAATTCTCTTTACCCATGCTACAATAAAGTATGTGGAAACTCACTGCTGCCACAAAGGTCCCCATTTTTTCCTGGGCAGATCCGGAAACCTTGGACCAAGGAACTAAATTACAAATTGTCAATCTGGCCAACCTGCCCTTTGCTTTTCACCATGTGGCTTTAATGGCAGATGCCCATGTCGGTTACGGCATGCCCATAGGAGGAATTCTGGCCAGCAAAGATTACCTTGTCCCCAATGCTGTGGGCGTGGATATCGGCTGCGGCATGGTTGCTGTAGTAACCAATCTAAAAAAAGAGGAGTTTTTTACTAAAAGAGAAAATATAGGTGTGGAAATCTTCACCTCGGTTCCTGTTGGTTTTAAAAAGCACAAAGCAGAGCAAAAGCACGAGCTGTTTGCCAGGCTGCCGGATTTGCCTTTAATTGGTCAGGAATTAAAAAATATTAAAACCCAGATGGGTACCTTGGGCGGAGGCAACCACTTTATTGATATTCTTTATGATTCAAATTCCCGTGTCTGGCTGATGGTGCATAGCGGATCGCGCCATCTCGGCCATAGTATCGCTGGTTTTTATCATAAAAAAGCTGTTGAGTTTAGCCATGAGAATTTTAAAGAATATCCTGATAACGAATTGGCAGCCCTTGCTGTAGAAAGCGAACTTGGTCAGGAATATCTCACTTATATGAAATTTGCTCAACAATATGCGTTTTTTAACCGCCAGCGTATGCTGGAGATTATTAAAAGAATTATTGACAGCCATTTTCCCCATATTAAATATGAGCAAGAGATTAACATTCACCATAATTTTGCCAATCTGGAAGAGCATTTCGGGCAGAAAGTCTGGGTGCACCGCAAAGGTGCGATTTCTGCAAACAAAGACGAGTGGGGTATTATTCCCGGGTCAATGGGCACACACAGCCACATCACAAACGGTTTCGGTAATCCCGATAGCTTCAATTCAGCCTCGCATGGGTCAGGTAGGGAAATAGGTAGAAGGGAAGCCAAGCGCAAATTTAATATGCAGGATGTGGAAGGGGATTTGGCAGCCAAGGATGTTAAGCTATATAAAGCCAGCAATGCCGGTGCCATTGAAGAATTCACCAGGTCATACAAAAATATCGAATCAATAATTGAGCTGCAAAAAGATTTAGTAACAACAAAATTCAAGTTATTCCCCATGCTGGTGGTAATCGGTTAAGAAATGTGATATATAGTGATTGATTATTTTCCTGCCCTCCTAAAATATACTATTTCAAATGTTATTATATATTAAAAACAATGATCTATCTGAGAGGTTAGGAGGTGCAAATCTCACAGATTACTATTGGATTGAGTTGCTGCGCAAAAAAAATCAAGTAAAAGTAGTTACCAGGAATACGATTGGGAATTTCCTTGATAATGATATTAATAAATATGAGCTGGTAATTTTTGGAAATGTAAATTTACTTTCGGAGTATTATAAATTCTTTAAAAAGTTTAAAAATTATGTAGTAATCTTGCATGGAATTTTAAATTCGGAACCATTCAGTAATTTTTATGCAAATGCCAAAAGAGTTATTACAGTTTCTCCTCTTCAAGAAAAATGGACAAAAAAAATATTCGGTTTAAGAAATGTCACTTATAGTTCCCCGTATATTCCACATTTTTTTAAAAACATTGGTATTAAAAGATCAGGAAATGTTTATATAGGTGATATAGCCGAATATAAGGGAGTTAAAAAAATTTTGGCATATGCTCAGAAAAAAAATATTAAAGTAGATTTTTATGGTAATTTACTTGAACCTTTAATTCCAAAAAATAGATATAAGGGGCAAGTAACTTATGTTCAGGTAAATAATCTGATGAATAATTATGAAAATTTTATCTGGTTTCTAGATAGAGTAGGTGGTTTCGGTAGAACCCTTGCAGAAGCCCTATTAACTGGAATGAATGTTATCGCCAACAGGGAAAACTTTGGAATCTTTTCCTATGACTGGGATTTTGATAACCCTGAGGTTTTAAGAAAGCAGATTGATGAAGAATATTTAAAATTTCCTAAGCTGTTAGAATAAAAACCTCGTTTAAATTCTTGAATTTATTTTTAAAAATCTCTATTTTTTCTTTTTTTAATTTACCTTCCTTTAGGGCTTCCAGATATTGCTGGTAGGTCAGTATGGTTGGCGAATAGCCGCGGTTTTGTTTCTGCAGGGCTCCTATTCCAATCCAGAATTGCACTGCAGAGCCCCTAGATGATCGCAGATG